>JAQXLO010000220.1 GCA_029012165.1 Oscillospiraceae bacterium
GGACATATATTCAGAATTTCTTCTTCATCCTCTCCCGTGTGTTGCGCATTTCTTATTGATCTGTTCAAAGCCGCTCGCCCTTTCGGCGGGTGGCTTTTTTTGTCAGAAAGGTTGTATTTCTAATACAAATTTTGTATAATGGATAAATAGTCTGATACAAGGTGAAGTTCTATGTATACGATTCTTGTTGCCGGTGCCGGACACGGCGGACTTACGGCAGCGGCAATACTCGCAAGCGCAGGTCACAACGTCACGGTTTTTGAAAAAAAAGCGGAGCATACCCTCGGTCACGATTGGGAGGATCGCTTCACTTTTCCGCTTTTGGCGCAGGTGCTCGGTATGGACGAGGACACCTTTTCCACCGAGATTTGGCGCTATCGGGGCGACTGTGCTTTCATCAGCCCCAACAAGGAGAAAAAAATACCCATTCATTTCACGCCCGAAACACGCCAAAAAATCATGTGGCGTGCGCCGATTTTGGAGATGCTCATTCGCCACGCCAAAGACTGCGGCGTACAGTTCCGTTTTTCGACCGAGGTTATCGGTCCCATCGTCGAGGACGGTCGTGTGTGCGGTTTGAATACTGCGCACGGCAGCGTCACCGGTGATCTCGTCATCGACGCCGCCGGTGTGTTTTCCCCCGTGCGCAGCAATCTGCCCGAGGATTTCGGCATCGAACAATCCCCTCGTCGCGGAGACTTATTCTACGCCTGCCGCACCTATTTTAACCGTCTGCCCGGTTTTCCCGTCGCCCGGGAGCCGTTCGAGGTATTTCTGCGCCACAACGGCGAAGCGGGGCTGTCGTGGTGCTGTACGAACGATGAGAGCGTCGATGTCCTCATCGGCCGCATCGACCCGCTCACGGATGCACAGATCGAAGCTCTGCAAGCGCAGCTTCGCAGCGAGCATCCGTGGATGGGCACCGAAGTCCTGCACGGCGGTCAGCGTGGGTTCATCCCCGTGCGCCGTCCGTTGACGGTCATGGTGGCAAACGGCTATGCCGCCGTGGGCGACAGCGCCTTCATGACGACCCCCATGAACGGTATGGGCATCGACCTTTCCTTGCAGGCAGGAAAACTGCTTGCCGAAACCGTCCTGCACGCCAAAGGCGATTTGTCGGCACAGGTTCTGTGGCGCTATAACCGGGAGTTCCACCGCCGATACGGCGCAGTCACCGCCAAAAACGATGCGCTCAAATGCACCATTCTCACTCTCCCTGCCGAGGGCGTGGATTTCCTCTTTGCCGAGGAGGTGGTTGAAGCGTCCGATCTCGCCGGCGGCGGCAAAGATATGACATTCGATGCACTGCGCAAAAAGCTTACCCGCGGCATAAAACAGCCCGACACCTTCCTGACGCTTTTAAACGGGCTCCTCCGAGGGCGCCTCGTCGCCACTGTCTACAAAGCCCCTCCCCGTGTCTATACCCGAGAAGGTGTACTCGCCTGGAGCCGGCGCATTGCTTCTTTGGACATCCCCATCGAGCATTGACGCTTATGCTTCCTGCCGCAAAGGGGAAATAATCGGTTAAAACGCAAAAATATTTTACCGTTTTACTTGACTAACACGTTAACATGGTGTATAATAACCGCAGTTTCCATGAGGAGGTTAGTATGGATCTTTTGCAAAATACATACCGCAGCGAGGAGAGCGACCTCTCCCGCCTGCAAAAGCTGTACAAAAAATACGGCTACAGCAAATTCCGCATGAGCAAGTTCGAGGACTACACCCTGTATCTGCAAAACAAGGACTTTCTCAAGGGCGGCAATGTCATCACCTTCAACGGTCCCTCCGGCCGTCTGCTGGCGCTCAAGCAGGATGTGACCCTGTCCATCGTCAAGAACGCCAAGGAGGAGGATTTCCCCTGCAAGGTCTTTTACACGGAGAATGTTTACCGTGCCTCGGACGACGCCAACGACATCCGGGAAATCCCCCAGGCCGGGGTGGAATACATCGGCAGTGTGGACGTTTTTGCCATGAGCGAGGTCATCCAGATGGCCGCCGAAAGTCTCGCCGCCGTCAGCGACCGTTACATCCTCGGCATCTCCCATATGGGGCTGGTGCGCGGTCTGCTGGAAGCCAGCGGCGTTTCCCTGGAGATACAAAAGGAAATGCTCACCTGCATTCAAAACAAGTCCACCCACGGACTTCTCGACATCTGCCGCCGGGAAAGTGTTCCCGAAGAAACGGCGCAAAAGCTTGCCGCCCTGTCCGACATCTTCGGCAAGCCGGACGACTGCTTTGATGCCCTGTCTGCGCTGGCTGTCAACGACCGCACCGCCGACGCTGTGCAGGAGCTGAAGGAGGTCTACGCCCTGCTGTGCGAAACCGGGCACGGTGAATGTCTGCGCATTGATTTCTCCGTCGCCAACGATATGCAGTACTACAACGGCGTCACCTTTCAGGGCTTCGTGGACGGCACCCCGCAAAGCGTGCTGTCCGGCGGTCGGTACGACGATCTTGTGCGCAAGTTCGGCAGAACCGGCGGCGCCATCGGCTTTGCCGTGTATCTCGACCTGCTTCGATACAGCGATGCGCCGTCCTCGGCGAGCGGTGATATTTTGGTGCTGTACGATCCCGCCGACGTCCAAGGGCTTGCCAAGGCTGTGGCAGACCTGCGCCGGGACGGCGCACAGGTCAGTGTGCTGACACACCAAAAAGAAAACGAGACCCACGCCAAGGTCTATGTATACAAACAAGGGAGGCTTTGCGCACAATGATCCATATCGCATTACCGAAAGGCCGTCTGGGCGAGAAAGCCTACCAAATCTTTAAATCCCTCGGCTACGGCTGTCCCGAAATCGAGGAGGACAACCGCAAGCTGATCTTCAAAAACGAGGAAAACAACGTCTGCTATTTCTGGGCAAAGCCCTCGGACGTTTCCGTCTATGTGGAGCGAGGCGCCGCCGATATCGGCATTGTCGGCAAGGATATCCTGCTCGAGCAGGGCTCCGATGTGTACGAGCTGCTGGATCTGGGCATGGGCAAGTGCCGCATGGCGGTGGCGGGCATCAAGGGGCAGCGCCCGAGCGGGGACAAGACCCTGCGTGTCGCCACCAAATTTCCCAACATCGCCCGCAGTTACTACGCCGCCCAGAGCCGCGAGATCGAGATCATCGAACTGCACGGTTCCATCGAGATCGCTCCCCTGCTGGGGCTTTCCGACGTGATCGTGGATATCGTGGAAACCGGCACCACCCTGCGGGAAAACAATCTCGAACCCTTCGAGACCATCGTCCCCATCAGCGCAAGGCTGATCGCCAACAAAGCCAGCTACAAATTCCACTATGACGCCATCCACACCATCTGCGAAAAAATTCAAGCCGAAAGGAAGGATACCCTTTGATCCGCACCATTTCCTATACATCTCCCGAAGATCTGCGCTTTCTCCAGCGCACCGATACCATGGACGTCATGGGCATCGTCAAGGACATCCTTCAAAATGTCCGCACCAACGGCGATGCGGCACTGCTGGAATACAGCCGCAAGTTTGACAAAGCGGAGCTGACGGCTCTGGAAGTCACACAGGAGGAAATCGACGAAGCATTCCGCCGTGTGGAGCCGGAATACATCGAAATCCTCAAAGAAGCGAAAGAAAACATCACAGGCTTCCACAAGCACCAGATCGAAAACGGTTTTGTGCTGACCGAAAAGCCCGGCGTTGTCCTCGGTCAGCGTGTTCTGCCGCTGGAAAAGGTCGGGTTGTATGTGCCCGGCGGCACGGCGGCATATCCCTCCTCCGTACTCATGAACAGCATTCCCGCCGTTCTTGCGGGCTGCGGCGAGATCGTCATGGTCACGCCGCCCTCGGCAAACGGTACCGTCAATCCCGTCATCCTCGCCGCCGCCAAGGTTGCCGGCGTCGGACGGATTTTCAAGGTCGGCGGTGCACAGGCGGTCGCCGCACTGGCCTACGGCACCGAAAGCATCCCGAAGGTGGACAAGATCGTCGGTCCCGGCAACTGCTTCGTTGCCGAGGCAAAAAAGCAGGTGTTCGGCACGGTGGACATCGACATGATCGCAGGTCCCAGCGAAATTCTCATCGTGGCGGACGGCACCTGCAATCCCCGCTTTGTGGCGGCGGATATGCTCTCGCAGGCGGAGCACGACAAGCTTGCCAGCGCCATTCTCCTGACCGACAGCGAGGCGCTTGCCAAGGGTGTCGCCGCAGAGCTGGATCAGCAGATCCCCTTGCTCTCCCGCAGTGAGATCGCCGCCCACTCCATTGAACACTACGGCGCCATTGTGCTGGTCTCCTCCATGGAGCAGGCCATCGAAGTGTCCAACGCCATCGCTCCCGAACATCTGGAGCTGTGCATGGACAACCCCTTTGACTATCTCAACCTTGTGCAGAACGCAGGCTCGGTGTTCCTCGGCAAAAACTGCCCCGAACCCCTCGGCGATTACTTTGCCGGTCCCAACCACACCCTGCCCACCAGCGGCACCGCCCGCTTCTCCAGTCCTCTGTCCGTGTATGATTTTGTCAAGCGTATGCAGTTCACCTACTACACTCCCGATGCCTTAAAGCAGGTCAAGGACAAGGTTTCCTACTTTGCCAAAAAAGAAGGGCTGACTGCCCACGCCAAGTCTGCCACCATCCGTTTTGAATAAAGGAGTTTCCCATGAGCCGTTTTTTACGTGCGCCTTTTGACGCCATGGAGCCTTACGTCCCCGGCGAACAGCCCCGGGACAAGGCGTATATCAAACTCAACACCAACGAATCCCCCTTTTCCCCGTCCCCCGGCGTACTGCGGGCAGTGGCGCAGGAAGCCGCTTCCCTGAAACTGTACTCCGACCCGGAATGCACATCCCTGCGCCAAACGGCGGCGGAACTGTTCGGCATTTCCCCGGACAACATCTTCTGCGGCAACGGTTCGGACGAAGTGCTCAACTTCGCCTTCATGGCGTTCTGCGGCAAGGACAAGGGCATGGCGTTTCCGTCCATCAGTTACGGCTTCTATCCCGTGTTTGCCAACCTATACGCCCTCGAGTACGATGCCATTCCCCTCAAGGACGATTTCACCGTGGATCCTGCCGACTACTTCCATCTCGACAAAAATATCGTCATTGCCAATCCCAACGCCCCCACGGGACTTTCCCTGTCCGTTTCGCAGGTGCGCTCCATCCTCGACACCAACCGGGACAATCTGGTCATCCTCGACGAAGCGTATGTGGATTTCGGCGGTGAAAGCTGTCTGCCGCTGATTCGGGAGTACGACAACCTTTTGGTGGTGCAGACCTTTTCCAAGTCCCGTTCCCTCGCCGGTGCACGGCTGGGGTTCGGTCTGGCGCAAAAGGAGATCATTGCCGATCTTAATAAAATTAAATATTCCACCAACCCCTACAACATCAACCGGGAAACCTTGGCGGCGGGCGAAGCGGCACTGCGTGAGCAGAGCTACTACGACGCCAACTGCAAAAAAATCATGGAAAACCGGGACTTCACCGCCAAGGCGCTGGAGGCGCTCGGCTTTGAGGTGCTGCCGTCCAAGGCCAACTTCCTCTTTGCCCGCACGCCGAAAATGGGCGGCGAGGCACTGTATCTCGCCCTGAAAGACAAAGGTATTCTTGTACGGCACTTCTCAAGAAAAGAGATTGCGGACTTTTTGCGCATCACCATCGGCTCCATGGAGCAGATGCAGGCACTGGTCAGCGCCGTACAGGAAATTTTGAAATAAGGAGGCACTCCCATGCGTACTTCCACCGTAAAACGCACCACTGCGGAAACCGACATCGCCCTGACGCTGAACCTCGACGGCAGCGGCAAAGCGGACATCTGCTCCGGGTGCGGCTTTCTCGACCATATGCTGACCCTTTTTACTGCCCACAGCGGGTTTGATCTCTCCCTCGTCTGCAAGGGCGACACCTACGTGGACGACCACCACAGTGTGGAGGACATCGGCATCTGTCTGGGCAAGGCTTTGGCAGAGGCCCTCGGCGACAAAAAGGGGATCGCCCGCTACGGGGACATCACCCTGCCCATGGATGAAGCGCTTGTCCTTTGTGCGCTGGACATTTCCGGACGGGCTGTCCTGTGCACGGATCTGACGCTTCCCGCCCAAAAGGTCGGCACCTTCGACACAGAGCTTTGCGAGGAATTCCTTGCGGCGCTCGTGCGCTCCGCCGGTCTCACCCTGCACATCCGTCAGCTGGCCGGCAAGAATACCCACCACATCCTCGAGGCGGTGTTCAAAGCCCTCGGCCGTGTCCTCGGCAAGGCAGCCGCCATTGTCGGCGATGCTATTCCCTCTACGAAAGGTGTGCTTGCATGACAGGAATCATTGACTACGGCGTCGGCAACCTGTTCTCCCTGCGCAGTTCTCTGGCGTTTCTTGGGGAGGAAACGGTTATCTCTGGCGACAAAGAAACCCTCGCCGCCTGCGAACGCATTTTGCTGCCGGGCGTAGGCGCATTTGAGGACGCTGCAAGGAAACTGCGGGAATGCGGACTGGATCAGTTCGTCCACGAAACCGCCGAAAGAGGCAAACCCCTTTTGGGCATCTGTCTGGGGATGCAGCTGCTGTTTGAAAAAAGCTATGAGTTCGGCTGTCACGACGGGCTGGGGCTGCTCAAGGGAAATATCGTGCCCATCCCCAACCCCGACAATGCACTGAAAATCCCCCAGATCGGCTGGAACGGTCTGCACTTCCCCGAAGGCAAACAAAAAAGTCCCCTGTTCCGTGACGTGAACGAGGGGGATTGCGTCTATTTTGTCCATTCCTATTACGCTGCCGACTGCGCAGGATCCGTGCTCGCCACCACCGAATACGGCGCTGAACTGACTGCCGCCGCCGGCAAGGACAATGTGATGGGCACCCAGTTCCACCCCGAAAAGAGCGGCAAGGTCGGTCTGTCGATCCTGCGTGCATTCTGCGATCTGTGATAAAGGAGGCTATGGTATGCTGATTTTTCCTGCAACAGATATTTACGACGGCAAGGTCGTCCGCCTGTATAAGGGCGACTACGACCAAATGACCGTTTACAGCGACAATCCCGTCGAGATTGCCCGATCCTTTGCGGCCTGCGGCGCAGAGTATCTGCACGTGGTCGATTTAGAGGGTGCCCGTGACGGCACCACACCCAACAGCGATGTTGTCCGTACGCTGGTCAAAGAGAGCGGTATGCTCGTGGAAATCGGCGGCGGCATCCGCACGGAGGACACCGTCAAGACCTACATGGACATGGGCGTTGCCCGTGTCATCCTCGGCACGGCGGCGGTCACCGATCCCGTATTTTTGAAGAAGATGGTCGCTCTGTACGGGGAGCGCATCGCTGTCGGCGTGGACATCAAGGACGGTTTCGTTGCCATCAAGGGATGGACGGAAAAGTCCGAGGTTACCTGCGATGCATTCTTTGAGAAGCTGCAGCAGATCGGCGTTTCCACCGTGATCTGCACCGACATCTCCAAGGACGGCGCACTGTCCGGCACCAATTTGCAGCTGTACCGTGACCTGTCCGAAAAGTATTCCATGCAGATCGTCGCTTCCGGCGGCATCAGTACGGCGGAGGATATTCTTGCACTGCGCAGCATGGATATCTATGGCGCCATCCTCGGCAAAGCCTTGTACACCGGCAATCTCAATCTAAAAGAAGCCGTGAAACTGGCGAAGGGGGACGCATGATTACAAAACGCATTATCCCCTGCCTCGACGTCCGTGACGGACGTGTGGTCAAGGGCACAAACTTTTTAGGACTGCGGGACGTTTCCTCTCCCGTGGATCTGGCGAAATTCTACAGTGAGAACGGGGCGGATGAGTTGGTCTTTTACGACATCACCGCTTCCAGCGACGGCAGAAAGCTGTTCACGCAGATTTTGACGGAGACTGCCTCCAACGTATTCATCCCTCTGACCGTCGGCGGCGGCATCAGCTCCTTGGAGGATTTTGACCGTGTGCTCAAGTGCGGTGCCGACAAGGTCAGCGTCAACTCCGGCGCACTGCGCAATCCTGCCCTCATTTGCGAGGCCGCCAAGCGCTACGGCAGTCAATGCGTGGTGCTGTCCGTGGATGTTAAACGTGTGGACGGTACATTCCATGTGTTCGCCAAGGGCGGTCGGGAGGATACCGGCCGGGATGCCCTCGAGTGGATCCGCTTCGGTCTGTCCGAAGGCGCCGGTGAGCTGGTGATCAACAGCATCGACACCGACGGCGTAAAGGAGGGCTTTGACCTGGAAATGCTCGACGCCGTCTGCGCCATCTCCGATGTGCCCGTGATCGCCTCCGGCGGCGCAGGCTGTGCAGAGGACTTTGTCCGGCTGTTCCAAGCTTTGCCCGGCGTGGATGCCGGTTTGGCCGCTTCCATATTCCACTTCGGCGAGGTGCAGATTCGTGACCTGAAAGCCCTGCTCGCCGACAACCATATACCCGTGAGAAGATAAGGAGATACTTATGAATTTAGATACACTGAAATTTGATGATAAAGGTCTCATCCCTGCCGTGGTGCTGGATGCACAGAGCGGCAAGATTTTGACCGTGGCCTACATGAATCGGGAAAGTCTGGAGATCAGCATCCGCGAGGGCCGCACCTGCTTCTGGTCCCGCTCCCGTCAGGAACTGTGGCGCAAGGGGGAGACCTCCGGCAACGTCCAACACATCGAAAAGATCGTCGCCGACTGCGACAGAGATGCTCTGGCTGTCTATGTGCACAAGGAGGGTCCCGCCTGCCATACCGGCACCGAATCCTGCTTCAACGAGACGGTATTTGAAAACGATGCGCTGGCGCCCTCTTTTTCCTACGAGGGGCTGATGCAGCTGATCCTCGGCAGAAAAACGGAGAAAAAGGAAGGCTCCTACACCACCTATCTGTTTGAAAAAGGTCTGGACAAAATCCTCAAAAAGGTCGGCGAGGAATCCACCGAAGTCATCGTTGCCGCCAAAAACAACGACAAAAAGGAAACCGTCTACGAAATTGCAGACCTGGCGTACCACGTCATGGTACTGATGGCGGAGATGGGCATTTCCGTGGATGACATCACGGCGGAACTTGCCTCCCGTCATGTGATCGACAAAAAAGTGAAGCAGGAAAAAATGGTCTGAGTGCATGACAAACGACGGAAGATACAAATACGAACTGCACTGCCACACGAAAGAGGTCAGCGCCTGCGGACAGGTACCGGCGGCAGAATTGGTTCGCCTGTACAGGGAAAAGGGCTATGACGGCGTGGTGATCACCGACCACTACTCCGGATTGACGTTTCCCCTTTTGCAAAAGTTTCAGATGCGTGAACGTGTGGACAACTATCTGCGTGGCTATCGCAGTGCACGGGACGCCGCCGCAGACGATTTCACCGTGCTTCTCGGCATGGAGCTGCGGGGGTACTGCTCGCCCATTGACTTTCTGGTCTACGGCGTGTCGGAGCAAATGCTGCGGGAAAGCGGCAATCTGCTGTTCCGATACAGCCGCCGTTTCTACAAAACGGCACAGAAATACGGCGCCCTCGTCGTGGCGGCGCATCCCTTTCGCATGCGTCCGTTTAAGGCGAACCCCCGGTTTATTGACGGTGCGGAGATCTTCAACGGCAAGGAATCCCCCGAAGGCAACCAAAGGGCTGTGCAGTGGGCAGAGCAAAACGGCATTATCCTGCGCACCGCCGGCAGTGATTTTCACCGCACGAGCCACAAAAATTTTTCCGGCATTCTCACCGAAACACCCATCCGCACCAACGAGGAGCTTTTGCGGATTCTGCGCACGAACGCTTTTGAGCCCATTACGCCAGACACGCCGTAAGGCGTCATTTTGCCATTTTGGAAAGGAAAAAATATGATTCAATATCTCGAAGCCTCACGAATGTTCAAGCTGGACACGCCGAATTCTTCCTATATTTTTGAGATTTTTAAGGAAGGGTATCTGGTGCATCTGTACTACGGGGCAAAACTCCCGGACGCCAACGTCTCGCATCTGCGGTACCGTGCTCCCTTCGCCTCCTTCTGTCCCGAAAACGAACAGCTGCAAAACATCCGTTTTTCCATAGACGTTGCCCCCATGGAATACTCCTTCGCCAACACCGGCGACTACCGTCCCAGCGCCTTCAACACCAGGGATGCAAACGGCGTCTATGCCGCCGACCTGCGGTATAAGGATTACCGCATCTACAGCGGCGCACCCGCTCTGCCGGGTCTGCCGTGCCTGAATGCAGTCAGCGATACCGATGCCGACACGCTGGAGGTCGATCTTTTCGATGCCGCAACGGGCGCTGTCGTTACCCTCCTGTACACCGTCTTTCAGGACTATGACGTGATTGCCCGCAGTGTGCGTGTGCAAAACTTCGGTACCGAACCGTTTCACATCGAAGCAGTGCACAGCCTATGCGTGGAGTTCCCCGACATGGATTTTGACATGGTGCATCTGCACGGTCGTTGGAGCAAAGAACGCACCGCAGAGCGCCGTCCCATCGGTCACGGTCTTCAGGGCATCGCCAGCAAGCGAGGCTCCTCGAGCCACAACCACAATCCCTTTGTTGCCCTTGCCAAGCGCACGGCAACCGAAGAAACGGGCGAAGTGTACGGCTTCAATCTCATCTACAGCAGCAATTTCTCGG
>JAQXLO010000221.1 GCA_029012165.1 Oscillospiraceae bacterium
CCCGATACCGCAGGGCAACCGTTTTCGCTTCTTCGTAGTCCCCTCTCTGCAGTGCCTTGGACACTTCGCCGAACATACAGCCCGAAAGGGCGATCAATCCCTCGTGATGCTCCCGAAGCAGTGCCAGATCAATGCGGGGCTTAACATAAAAGCCCGTTGTCCAACTCTCCGAAACCATGGCGATCAGGTTCTGGTAGCCCACATTGTTCTCACACAGCAAAATCAGATGGAACCGTTCGCTGTCGGGTCCGTGAAGTTTGTCATGTCTGGAGCGGGGCGCCACATAACACTCACAGCCGATGATCGGCTTGATTCCCCGTTCCTGCGCAGCCTTATAAAAATCAATCACGCCGTACATGACGCCGTGATCGGTAATTGCCATGGCAGTCTGCCCCAATTCCTTGGCACGATCCAGTACCGCACCAATGCGGCAGGCGCCGTCCAGCAGACTGTATTGGGTATGCAGATGTAAATGCACAAACGCCATACCGCCGTCTCCTTTACTCGATTTCTTTGGCGATCTGCACCAGCCTGTTCAGCCGATGGTTGATCCCGGAGCGGGAAAGCTTGCCCTGCAAAACTTCCTCCAGCTCATTGAGAGAGGCCTCCGGGTTGTCGAGCCGAATTTGGGCAATCTCCCGAAGCCCATCGGAAAGTGTGTCCAGTCCCACGGCGGCATCAATTTTGCGGATGGCCTGCAGCTGTAAGGCACCGGCGTTGACGCAGCGGTCGATGTTCGCCGTTTCAAAGTTGATGCGGCGGTTGACATGGTTGCGCAGATCCTTGTCGATCTTGACGCCGATCAGCTTAAGCGTGGAATTTGTTGCCCCCATCAGCGTCAGCAGATCCTCGATGCTCTCGCTGTCCTTAAAGTAAACCACATGGTATCCCTTGCGTACCACCTGCTTGGGATGAAAGCCGATCTCCTCCAAAAGTGCGCAAAGATCGCCGGTCAGCTTCAAAAACGGCACAACAAATTCCAGATGATAATTTTTTTCCGGCGTACTGACTGTACCGCAGGATAAAAAAGCCCCCCGCAAAAATGCCGAGAAGCAGCAGTCCTGGGCAAGATTGGCACGGTTGATCCGCAGGGAAGCTTCTCCCGATCCATGTCCGAATGCGGCGAGAACCTGTTTGCGCTGTGCCGACATGGGCACCTGCACAATGGCCATTTTGCCCTCCTGCGCCGTATACTCCGGCTCCTCTCCCAGAATATCCCGAATACACCGGGCGTATCGCTCGGAGACCTGCCGGTTTTCCGCCGCAAAAGAGAGAGAAGAGACCGAAAAGCTCCTGCCGAACAGGAGCAGCCCATACGCCTCGGCGTGCTTGCAGCAGTCCGAGACGATGGGTATAGACAGCAGTTCTTTTTTTACGTCGGAAGAAAATGACATCCTGATCACCTTTAAGGCAATGCCGCACAACAGAGGATGCAGTGTTGCCTTTGTTATTTTGTAATATCCCGATGATTGACCGAGCAAAGCAGTCCGTTTTTCAGCAAATGCCGGTTCAGCTTTTCGGCAAACACCACAGAGCGGTGCCGCCCGCCGGAACAGCCGATGGCGATCACCAGCTGTGTTTTGCCCTCCTTTTCGTACAAAGGAACTAAAAAGTCGATCATGTCGTAAAGCTTGGTGAGCATCGTCTGCGCCACGTCCCACTTCAGGACATACTCCCGCACAGGCGCTTCCAAGCCCGTATGTTCCTTCAGCTCGTCCACATAAAAGGGATTCGGCAAACACCGTACATCAAACATCAGATCCGCATCCGTCGGCACGCCGTGTTTAAAGCCGAAGGACATACAGTGTATATGCATTTTCGTGGAGGGGTTCTCCAAAAACAGCGCTGCGATCCGCTCCCGGCAGTCCTTGGGCGAAAGGTGCGAGGTGTCGACGATGTAATCCGCACACTGGATCGCAGGACGCAGACGTTCCCGCTCCAGGGTGATGGCCTCATTCAGCAGTCCGTTGCAAAGCTCGGCAAGGGGATGCTTGCGCCGTGTGAGCTTGTAGCGGCTTTGCAAGGTTTCATCGTCTGCCGTGACAAAAAGAAGCTTATACTCTATGTGCGCCGCCTTCATTTCCGACAGGCACTGCGCCAAAGAATCCGCAGACAGTCCCGCCCGAATATCGGTCACAACGGCAATTTTATCCCGCTGTTCCTTGGAATTCAGGATAAGCTGGATAAACGTCGGGATCAGCTTCGGCGGCATATTGTCCACGCAGAAAAAGCCGATATCCTCCAAAGCGTCGATCACTCTGGATTTGCCTGCTCCCGAAAGGCCTGTGACAAGGATCAGTTCCATTGTGCGGCACATCCCTTCATTTGGAAATATATTTGATCTCCGGCTCAAGCAGGACGCCCGTCTGTCCCTGAACCGTTTTTTGAATATACTCTACAAGGCGCAGCACGTCCCTTGCGGATGCCCCGCCCCGGTTGACGATGAACCCGGCGTGCTTCTCGCTGACCTGTGCGCCGCCGACAGCGAAGCCCTTCAGCCCGCACTGCTCGATCAGAGCACCGGCAAAATGTCCCTGTGGGCGTTTGAATGCCGAGCCTGCACTGGGAAAATTTAACGGCTGCTTGTCTTTGCGTCTGGATAGGAAGTCGTCCATCTTTGCACGAATCTGCGCACTGTCTCCCTTTTGCAGGGAAACACAGACGGAGGAAACGACCCACCCGTTTTTTTGCAAAACGCTGGTTCTGTAGTCAAACTCAAGCTCTTTTGCAGAAAGGGTATGCTCTTTGCCCTCTTTGTCGATGCAGATACAGGACGACACAACATCCTTCATCTCTCCGCCGTAGGCACCGGCGTTCATAAACACTGCGCCGCCCACTGAGCCGGGAATGCCGTAGGCAAACTCCATACCGCTCAGAGAACCGTTCAGCGCAGCCATACACAGCTTGATCAGCGGCAGTCCGGCTTCGCACTCGATTTGTGTTTCGGAAATCTGTTGGCACAAGAGCATTCTGTCCGTGCAGATCGTCACACCGGAAAGACCCCTGTCCGCAACGAGCAGATTGCTGCCCTTGCCCAGAATGAACGGCTGTGTGTCCACCTGTGCGCAGAACGCCAGCAACTGCCGCAGCATCTCCCGGCTGCCGGGGAACAGCATCAGCTCCGCCGGTCCGCCGATGTGAAAGGTGGTGTAGGCAGACAGCGGCTCGCCCTCCTTGAAGGCACAGTGTATGGATGCGGCAAAGTCACGGAATTGTTCTGTTACAGACACAAAAAGCCCCCCAGAAAAATTTAGTTTAGCAATCCAGCAGTGCGGCGCCGTAAATACCGGCGTCATTGCCCAGCTCGGCCACGACGATCTTTGTCTGGTGCTTGGCATGGATGCTGTAACGCTCACGCTCCACCATCTTGCGCAGCGGCGCCAGAAGCGACTCGCCCTGATTGCAGATACCGCCGCCGATGCATACGATCTCCGGCTGGAAAATGTTCACAACATTGGTAAGTCCCATCGCAAGATAGTATATGTAATTGTCCACCACTTCTTTCGCCGCCGCATCGCCCTTTTCCATGGCGTCAAAGGCGGTACGTCCCGACACGTTGAAGATGGAATTGTCGCACAGCTCCCACATCAAGGAATCGTGGTGGTGCTTCATGGCGTCCTTCGTCTGTGCGATCAGCGCCGTTGCGGAGGAGTAGCACTCCCAGCAGCCTCGCCGACCGCAGTTGCACTGCGGGCCATCCGTATGGATGACCATGTGTCCCATCTCACCGCCTGCAAAGTTGATGCCCGTCAGCACTTTGCCGTCGATGACGATGCCGCTGCCGACACCTGTGCCCAGCGTGATCGCAATAAAGCTGGAAACGCCGTGTCCTGCACCGACGATGGCTTCACCCAGCGCCGCCGCATTGGCATCGTTGTCCAAATAGATGGGCATTTCCCCCAGACGCTCCACAAGCATCTCTCTGGCGGGCACGTTGAAAAAGCGGAAGTTGTTGGAAAACTCAATAATGCCCGTGTCCTTGTTGATGGTGCCGGGCGCACCGATGCCGATGCTCTGCACGTCTCCCATGGTGATGCCGGCGTTTTTGACCGCTATGCGGCACGCTTCGGCGATGTCGTCAAAAATCTCCTCTGCCGGTCTGGGCAGCTTTGTTTTCAGATTGCCTCTGCCGACGATCTTCCTGTTTTCGTCCAAAACACCGACCGCAATATTGGTTCCGCCCAAATCCACACCGATTCTGTACATTTTTAAAATCCTCCGTTACTATATTCTATT
Source organism: Oscillospiraceae bacterium (assembly GCA_029012165.1). Taxonomy (GTDB): domain Bacteria; phylum Bacillota; class Clostridia; order Oscillospirales; family Acutalibacteraceae; genus UBA1425. The sequence continues at coordinate 4,237 of JAQXLO010000221.1, forward strand.
GCATCAGTCGCCCCACAGTTCCAGTTCCCGTTCCTGCGGCGCAAATTCTTCGTCCGTCATGCCCAGCTTGTGCAAAAGCTCTCTGGCGGCATTGTAGCCCATCTTGCGCTGGCGGTTGTTCATGGCCGCCGCTTCGATGATGATGGAAAGGTTTCGTCCCGGGCAGACCGGCACCACCGTTACAGGCACCTTATTGCCGAGGATCTCTGCGTAATCCTCGTCCATGCCCAGCCGCTCATAGACCTTGTCCTTGTCCCACGGCTCCAGCTGGACGATCATGTCGATCTTCTCCGTCATCTTGACGGCACCCATACCGAAAATGCGGCGGGCATTGATGATGCCCACACCACGCAGCTCCATAAAGTGGCGGATATTGTTGGGCGCCGAGCCGAGCAGCGTCGTCGGTGACACCTTGCGGATCTCGACGGCGTCGTCGGCGATCAGTCTGTGCCCACGTTTGATCAGCTCCATAGCCGTTTCGCTCTTGCCGATGCCACTGTCGCCAAGGATCAGCACACCCTCGCCGTACACCTCGATCATCACCCCGTGGCGCACGATCCGCTCCGCCAGCTCACGGCTGAGATAGGGAATGATCTCGGACATACAGCCGGAGGTGGAATTGGCCGTGCGGATCACCGGCACGCTGTACTGATCCGCTAAGGTCAGCATTCCCTCCAAGCAGGGCAGACTGCGTGTCACGATGATCAGCGAGGGATGCTTTTCAAACAGTCGCTCCATGGCTTTGTACCGCTTTTCGGGCGTCAGGCTTTTCAGATATTCCATTTCGTTCAAGCCCATAAACTGCGCACGTTTGCTGTCGAAATAGGCGTCATAGCCCACAAAGACCAGACCGGGTCGATTGACCTCCTTGGAAGAGATGTAGATCTTGCCCGCCTCCTGCGGCAGATACACCATCTCAAAGCGCAGATCGTTCATCATTTTTTTTAAAGAGACAGAATATTCACTCTGCATCAGACCACCTCAAATTTGTTTTGCATGATAGCGGATGGGTTTCGCCGGAACGCCGACCGCCGTGCAATGCGCCGGAATATTGCGCACAACAGCGGCTCCTGCGCCGACAATGGATTCCTCTCCGACGGAAAGCCCCTGAATAATGCTGCTGCCCACGCCCATCTCACACCCTGCGCCGAGATGCACGTTGCCGGAAATATGCACACCGGGGTAAAGCGTTACGAAATCGTCCAGCTGCGCATCGTGACCGATGTTGCAGCCGTTGCTGACCAGTACAAAATCGCCAAGGGTAATGTCCACCGTGATGCTCGCACAAAAACCGACGATACAGCCCTTGCCAAACCGCACACGCTCGGAGCACACCGCACCCGGTGCGATCACCGTCGGGAAAGAAAGATGCGGATTGCGGCACAGCTTTTCATAGACTGCACGCCGTGCTCGGGGACTTCCCAATGCCAGCAGCACACAGGTGTCGCTTTGACGAGCGAGCAATCCATCACAGCCGCACAGTACCGGAAAATCGTCTGCCTGCTGTCCCTGCAGATTGTCGTCCGCAAAGCCGAGAATGCGATATTCTCCGCCGTGCTTATTGTATTCCTGCATCTGAAAAAGCATTTCCCGACCCAATCCGCCGGCACCGAAAATGACCAGATCTTTCAAAAATCCACACTCCCGTCCATTATATTGTTGATTATACCAAATGCCAAATTTAAAATCAAGACCGCTGTTGCAATTTGACGAAAAATTCTCCTTTTTTATCCATAATTTCTGTTATTTTTTTGGCGCAGAATTTGTCTGTTTTTGTTGAATTATGCACCCGCCTGTGCTATAATTTTTTTCACATTTTGATTTGAAGTAAGGTTTGATATATACATGAAAAAAATATTGGCGATCCTCAGTGTTTTGACGCTTCTTTTTTCTGTGGGCTGTACACAAAAAACGACTGCGCCAGCCACAACGACCGAATCCGCAGCCTCTGTCCCGCAAACGACAGAGCTTGTCCCCTCCACCGAAGCCACGACCGAGGAGACTACCGTTTTCTCCCTTCCCTCAACGACCGTTTCCTCTGTGCAGTCTACGACGGCGCAGACGGAAACCACCGTCCCGGACAAGACGACAACGCAAACTAAGCCGACTGAGACCGAGCCCCAGCCGCAGACAACCACCGCCGCTGCCACACAGAGAACAAACGTTTTCGACAAAATCAAAGAAGGCTTGGAAAATGTGCGCATAGATGTACCGCAAATAAAGTCCAAGGATTTTTTCAATGATGTTGTTTTTGTAGGCGACAGCGTGACGCAGGGGTTGAAGAATTACACCACCGCCCGCCGCAACAAAGGCGAAGAGTGCTTGGGCACGGCACAATTCCTGTGCTGCGGCAGTATGAGCTACACCAATGCGCTGAATCCCGTTTCCCAAAGCAGCCTGCATCCCGTCTACCGGGGCAAAAAAGTTTCCGTGGAGGACGGCATTGCACAATGCGGCGCCGGCAAAGCTTTCATCATGCTGGGTATGAACGATTTCAGCGCCTACAATGAAAAGACATGGCGCCAAAGCGTTCAGACGCTCATTGACCGCATTCTCGACAAGAACCCCCGTGTTCAGCTCTACATCGAGTCCGTCACCCCCATTGTCAATGGGATGGAGCACGGCAATTTCAGCAATGCCAATATTGATCAATTCAACACTTATCTCAAAGATTTCTGCGCCCAGCGTGGTCTGACATATGTGGACATCAGCCGCAATGTCATGCAGGATGACAGCGGACACTTGAAAAAAAGCTACTGCGGCGACCCCGGCGCCATGGGCATCCACATGAGCAACGCCGGCAGTGATGCATGGGTACAATATCTGACCGCAGAATTCTGCGGCAATTAAGGAGTAACCGATGAAAAAAACGATTTGCTTTATCCTCGCCACGATTCTTTGTTTCTGCTTTGCCTCCTGCGGTCACAAAGCCGAACCGCCTCAAGTTTCCCTGTCCACGGTCATGCAGGAGATCCGTTCCAGCGTCTCTTTGCCGGAGATGATGGATCTGACAGCGGAAAATCTACAGGATTACTTCGGCATTGAGGCAGGAGAAATCACCGATTTTGCCGCCTGCATCAACGCCAACGGCTATGAAAAAGAGGAGATCATCCTTCTGTGTGCCTCGGATGCCGCTTCGGCAGAAAGTCTGGTGCAAAAGCTGAACCTCTCTTTGGAAAATGCCGCCGCCGAAATGCAGAACTATCTGCCCGAGCAGTATGCACTGGTGCAGCAAAGTGCTGTGCGCACAGACGGGCTGATCGTTTCCCTGTGTATCTCCGAAAACGCCCAACAGATCGAAGCCATTTTGGACAAATACTTCAAGTAATCTATCTTTTTCCTCTCCGTGCTGTGTTGCGGAGAGGATTTTTTATTTTCTCTGTATCCCAATTTATTACAAAAAAGTTAATTTTTGTGCTATATAATGGAACGGCAAGGAGGTGATTGCATGGCAATTTGCTTAAAACTGCATTCCGACACCTACACCGATGCCCATGGAAAGACCTACACCGGCTACGGTCTGACAGCTTGGCGCAACGAAACCGAACCGCTGTTCTCCTGGGAAAACATTTCCGCCGACAAAACAGAGATTCTGGAACTGATCGGACTGTTGGAGAACGAAACGGTCGGCGCCGAAAAGTTTGCGCTTATGCTCGATGAATTACATTTTGGGGTTTGACTTGCGGGAGAAAGTTTTGTATACTGTCATTCGAGGTGATTCCCGATGAAAGACAGTGAACTTTTATATTATACCCGCCCATCC
>JAQXLO010000222.1 GCA_029012165.1 Oscillospiraceae bacterium
CTGGATGGTGCGCCGGGCGTGTACTCTGCACGATACGCCGGTGAACACGGCAACGACGACAAAAACATCGACAAGCTGTTGGCGACGCTTCGAGATGTTCCGCAGGCACAGCGCACCGCACGCTTTGTGTGTACCGTTTGCTGTGCGTTCCCCGACGGTACACGCATCATCACCCGCGGCGAGTGTCCCGGCGTGATCGCTTTCGAGCGAAGCGGCGACGGCGGTTTCGGTTATGACCCCGTTTTCGTGCCGACGGAAGCGGACGGACGCAGTATGGCGTCGCTGACGGACGGGGAAAAGGATGCCATCAGCCACCGCAGACGGGCGTTGGAAAAGTTGGCAGACGAACTCTCGGAAAGGAAAATGTGAACTATGACAGGAAAAGAACGGGCGAAATACCGTGCCGCCGCAAACGGTTTGGAACCGCTGTTTCAAATCGGCAAGGGCGGAATTTCCGACGGTCTGATTGCCCAAATCGAGGATGCGCTCGATGCTCGGGAGCTGATAAAAATCAAGGCGTTGCTCGAATCCATTCCCCAGCCGCCCAAGGAACTTGCGCAGGCGATTGCCGAGGCGACAAAGGCGGACGTGATTCAGGTCATCGGCGGATGTATTATTCTCTATCGGGAAAACCCGGAGCTTCGTGCCAAGGAAAAAGAAAAAGAAAAGCGCAAAAAAGAAGCAGCCAAAAAACTGCGTATACAGCAGAAAGCGGAGAAATATGCGCAAAAACCGGTGAAAATGCGCTATAAGACCCCGAAAAAGAAATAGTCGTCGGGGTTGACAAATCTTTTTGCAATGACTATAATATTAGAGAGTATAGGGGGAATAGTGCGTCTATGCAAAAAATGTCCGAGCAAGCGGTTGCCACCAACCGCAAAGCATACCACGAATACTTCATACTCGAGGAATACGAAGCCGGCATCGTTCTGTGCGGCACGGAGGTCAAGTCCGTACGCCAAGGCAAACTCAACCTCAAAGATGCTTGGTGCAGTATCAAAGACGGGGAAATATTCGTCAACGGGATGCACATCAGTCCCTACGAGCAGGGCAACATCTTCAACCGTGACCCTCTGCGTGTGCGCAAGCTTTTGATGCACCGTCGGGAGATCCTGCGGCTGTTCGGTGTGACCCGGCAGGAGGGTCTGACGCTCATTCCGCTGTCGGTTTATTTCAATAAAGGCAGAGCCAAGGTCAAGGTCGGTTTGTGCAAGGGCAAAAAGCTGTACGACAAGCGTGACGTTCAGGCCGACAGAGACGCAAAGCGTAACATCGAGAGAGCGATGAAGGAGCGGTATTGACCGCCCTTGGGACGCATCGCCTTCTCGAGAGAAACTTGTGCCGATTTTCTTCATGGGGATGAAAGGATTTCGACGGGGGTTTTGAGACGCGATAAGCGAGCAGCGGTGCGGAGCCGCTTTAAAAGCCGCAGTTTATTTCAAAATAAACGACAACAACGTAACTCTTAAAGCTGCTTAAGTTTTAAGCGGCCGTCTTTACCGGGAGTACCGCGGCTCGGATAAAGGCGTCATTGAGCGGTGAACGTGCACGAAGGATCGCTCCGTACTTCGTCATGCACAACGGAGCTACCGACCGCAGGAGTCTGTTCATGGACGCCTGTGCGGGGGAATCCCAAACCATGAAATACGCTCGTAGAAAGTCACGGGGATGAGCTTTCGGACGCGGTTTCGATTACCGCCATCTCCACCATCAACAATCAGGCATTTGCCATTTGAATTTTTACAACAGAAAGGATCGTGAAACACATGAGCAAGTCAGCCCGAAACACACTGATCGCAGTGGCTGTGGTCGTCGTTGTCGCCGTTGCGGCACTGCCTTTCGTGATTAAGGGTCTTAAAAAAGAACCTGTTGCGGCGCCTGTGGACGGCAGTGTGACGGAATCCATGCAGGTTCCCGAATACACCTTCCCCGACGAGACGGACACCACGGACATCGTGGACGAGATTCTGGCAACGATGGATCAGCAGACCCTCGCCACTGCGCAGCAGAATCCGCAGACGACTGCCGGCAGCGTTACACCGCAGCAGAATCCTGTGGCGACCACAACGAAAAAACATCCCGGCGGTACCACCTCCGGCGGCAGCATCAAGCCGGTGCCCACGACCCCCCCAAAAACCACGACATCCACCACAAAATCTCCCGGCGGCAATTCTTCCGGCGAATCAAACGGACCCATTACCACGGTTTCCGGCATGGATGCAATGGCGCAGGGCGGTGTGGTTTCCTACCTGTGGAATCCGGAGGGCAACTTCTACTACGTGGAAGATAACCCGTGGCAGAGAAACTTCGGTTTCAACGTTATCTACGACTGGGCGGCGGCCATGGTCGTTATGTACTACGATACTTGGCGTGCCTGCTTCGACTATGACAATACCGAGTGGATGATTCAGGCGTGGAAGGGGCAGTACGGCTTCCTGTTCATCGGCGGCGAGATCGGTGTTTACACCAGAGAACCCGGCTCCGTGCAGGTTACCACCACGCACTACAACTGTGCCGACGACAACCACCTGATCAACATGGAAATGTCCATCTATTACGATGCCCACGACGGCAACGGCTACAAAAAGATGTTCACCCGTTCCTACTATCCGCACTGGTGGGTCACCGGCTTCGTGGACGGTCACCTTGCCGATTACAAATTCAACGACCGCTCCTGCCTGATCATGATCGCCCGTATGACCATGTACGATCAGGAAATGTGCGATGCCTTCACCACGGCGCTGGCAGGCTGCGGCTTTAGGCGTGTGGATTCCAGAGACCAGATCTCCACCGCAAGCTCTGATACGTTTACAGTTGTCGGCAACGACGTGTATTTCTCCTGGAAGAATATCGACCAGGGTTATACCACTCGCTAAGTACGATGGAAGCAGATTCGGCGGATTGCACAATTTTGACAGTTTTCACCGTCTGAAATATGTATGAAACCGAATTTGTGACCAAAGTCCCGGCAATTATAAAAAAAGGCGCAAAAAACCATTGACAAAGGCCACCCGTTTATGGTATTATTCTCACATAGCAAAGGCGGTACTTATGTACTCCAAATTCAAGAATGGAAAGGAATGTTCTAAAATGAAAAAGTTTTTAGCACTTCTCCTTGCGGCAGTTATGGTTTGCTCCATGGGCATCTTCGCTTTTGCAGCTGAAGAAGAAGCCGTTGAAGTAACCGAGGCAACCACTGTTGCTGCTGCTGAGGAGACCACCGCTGCAGAAGTTGCTGCAGCCGGCGATCTGACTTCTCTTGAGAAGAAGATTGCAGACAAGGGTCTCGATACCACTGACATGGTTTCCCTTCTTTCTTCCGCTATTTCTTCTATCGGTAAGAACCTGAAGGAAATCTCCGTCGATGATATCCTTTCCCTCCCCGCCAACATCATGGATGATGTTGTCACCTACATCTTTGCTGGTCTGAAGGCTCTCGGCGTTGACGTTGACGCTCTGTATGAGAAGCTTTCCTCCAACAAGATCATCAACTGGTTCGTTAACACCTTCTACAAGGGCACCGCTCTTACCACCAAGCCCGCCGCAGAGCCCAGTGATATTCCTCAGACCGGTTCTGCAGCTTCCGTCGCTGTTTTTGCTACGCTTTCTCTTGCCGCAGCAGCAGCTTTCGTAAGCTTTAAGAAGAAGGAAGCATAAGTAACTTTTAGAACTTTGCTATAACGGGAAGACCGTCCGTTCGCGGGCGGTCTTTGTCATTGTCTGGACAGCGTATTTCCACAGTGAAAATGGGAGGCACCATGAAGAAAAACGAAATCTACACACTGACTGTGACCGACTGCACCCTGCAGGGGAGCGGTGTCGGTCATATTGACGGTATGGCGGTGTTTGTACCGGCTTCTGCCGTGGGCGATGTGCTCACCGTGCAGATTCTCAAGGTGCAAAAAAACTGTGCCTATGCAAAGATTCGGGAGATCCTGACTCCTTCCCCGGATCGTATTGCATCGGATTGTGCCGTGTTTCCCCGGTGCGGCGGGTGCCTGTTTCGGCATATGCGCTATGAAGCGGAGTTGTCCCTGAAGGCCCATCAGGTGCAGGAGAATTTGCGCAGGATCGGGCACTATGACGGACAGACGGAACCCATCGTCCCTTCGCCGCAGACAGACGGCTACCGCAACAAGGCGCAGTACCCCTTGGCGATGCAGGACGGCAATTTGTCCATCGGCTTTTACGCCCTGCGCAGTCATCGGGTGATGGATTGCCGAAACTGTCAACTACAGCCGGCTGTTTTTTCGGACATTCTTTCCGTGTTTGATGCATGGATTGCGGCGCATTCCATCCCTGTCTATGACGAACAGACCCGAAAAGGTATGCTGCGCCACATCTATATCCGCCGTGGGGAACAGAGCGGACAGATTCTTGTGTGTGCCGTTTCCACAACGGCTAAATTGCCGCATACCGAAGCACTTTGCAAAATGCTGCTGGAACAGGTGGACG
>JAQXLO010000223.1 GCA_029012165.1 Oscillospiraceae bacterium
GCGGGCATTGCTTCGCACAGCGCAATCTGTTCCACGGCAACAACATGGTCGCCGTCGGTATAGGTGAAGTTGATGAAGCAGTCGCCGGAAAGGGCGGGCAGATCCAGCGTCACCTCGGCACCGGCAAGGGGTTCCAAAGCAAGCGTGCAATCCCCTGTCTGCACGGCAGCGCCGTCTTTCAGCAGGGTGTAGGTCGTTTTCAGGTAGTCGCTGTTGCGGAAGCGGTTGGTGTTTTCAAAGCGGAAGGTGCTGCCGCCCATGTGCTTGGCACGGACAGGACGGTAAACGACCTGCATTTCATAGGCGCCGGTATGGGGTGTGCGGTCGGGATAGACCAGACCGTCCACACAGAAGTTGCCGTCATGCCGCCACTCGCCGTGGTCGCCGCCGTAGGTGTAGCGTCCGTCCTCGTGGTACACGGCGTGATCCGACCACTCCCAGATACAGCCGCCCATGAAAATGTCGTCGCTGTAAAAGTAGTCCCAGTACTCCTCCAGTGCGCCGGGACCAACACCCATGGCGTGGCAGTATTCGCACAGGAAGAACGGCTTCTCGTCATAGGTCCGGATCCCGGAGGTTCTGTCCCGAATGGCACGCATTTGCGGGTCGTGGGTGTACATCTCGGAGTTGACATCGTAGCCGATGCGATCCGTGTGGCACACGTTCTCGTAGTGCACGGGAATTTCGGGACAGTTTTCGTGCAGATAATCGTAGCAAACGTCCTGGCACTTATAGCCGCCCGCTTCGTTGCCCAGCGACCACATGGTCACACAGGGATGATTGCGGTCACGCAGGTACATCCGCTGTACTCTGTCCAGATAGCGGGGCGCCCAGCGAAGGTCGTGGCTGATGAAGTCGATGTCGTTATGCGGGTCCATCGCCACGCCATGGGTTTCGATGTCCGCCTCGTCCACCACATACAGTCCGTACAAATCGCACAGAGTGAGGAACTGGGGGTCGGGCGGATAGTGGGAGGTGCGCACGGCGTTGACGTTGAGGCTTTTCATCAGTTCAATATCCCGAATCAGGTCGGGCAATTCCATGGCGTAGCCCTTGGTATGGTGGGAGTCGTGGTGGTTGACGCCCTTAAACTTGATATTTTTGCCGTTGAAGCGGAACACATGACCGTCGATCGTGATCTTGCGGAAGCCCACATATTGCCGCACGGTCTGCACGTCCCTGCCGTCCTTGCGCAGGGTGATGTACAGTTCGTACACCGTAGGCACCTCGGCGTTCCACGCCGTCACATCCAGATCTTTCAAACAGACCTGCGCACCGTCCGCTTCGGCGATGACGGCGCCGTTTTGCTCGAGGGAGATATGTACATCCCCCGTGCCGCAGAGCTTCGTTTCCACGCATAAACTCTTTTCGTCTGTGCGCACGATGTAGTCCGCAATATAGTCCCGGGGCATTTCGTACAGCAGAACATCCCGGAAAATGCCGTTTTCCCGGAACATATCCTGACACTCCAGAAACGTGCCCGTAGACCACTTGTGGATAATCACGACCAGTTCGTTTTGCCCTTTTACGAGATACTTGCCGATGTTGAACTCGGACGTGTTGTGCGCACCCTCGCCGTAGCCGACAAAGGCGCCGTTGAGGTAAACATCTATACAGGCTGTCGCACCGAGGAAGTCCAGCAGAAACACCTTGTCCATGTCGTCCACATCAAAAAATGTGCGATAGACCGCACAGGGCATTTCCTCCGGCAGCTCGGGCGGAACATTGTCAAACGGATAGGGGCAGTTGATGTAGGCGGGTGCATCGTAGCCCGTTCTCTGCCATGTGGAGGGCACCTTCACCTTGTCGAACGCCACGGCGTCGGTGTCCAGCGTATCGGGCAGGTCGGACACATCGGCGTAGTATTGAAAGTCCCATTCGCCGGAAAGAACACGCACCATATCGGAAGAAGTGCGCTCCTTTTCAAAGGGCGTTGCCGCCAGGACGGCTTTGTCGGAATACGGAATGGCATAAGCTCTGCCCTGCTCCCGGTTTTGCTCAAAGACGTCGAAGTCTCTGTAGTTGGTGGTGTTTACGGTGTACTTCATGCATTTTCCTCCATCGCTTTGTACTTCTTTATCATGATTTTTGCTGCCTTGTAGATGTCACCGCAGCCGAGGGTGATCACCAGATCGCCCGGCTCGGCATTTTGGACAATATAGTCCGCCACCTGGTCGAACGTCTCGAACCAGACGCTGCCAGGAATCTTTGCCGCTAAGTCGGCCGTGTGCACGCCGTAGGTGTTGCGCTCACGGGAACCCATGATCTCGGTCATGACGATGCCGTCCGCAATTTGCAGCGCTTCGGCAAACTCGTCGATGAGCATGGCTGTGCGGGAATAGGTAAAGGGCTGGAACACGGCGATCACCCGCTTGTAGTCCATCTGCTTGGCGGCCGTCAGGGTCACGGCGATCTCCTTGGGATGGTGGGCGTAGTCGTCCGCAATGGTGACGCCCCGGTAAGTGCCCAGCATTTCAAAGCGTCTGCCTGCGCCGCGGAATGCTTCGACAGCGGCAACGCACTGCGCCATCGGCACGCCGTTTTCCAGGGCAGCCGCAATCGCCGCCAGTGCGTTATAGACGTTGTGTGCACCCGGCACGGACAGACGGACACTGCCGAGCGTCTCTCCCCCATGTACCACATCAAAGGCGGGGAAAGCGTGTTCCATGCGCACGTTGACGGCACGGTAGTCGCAGTTTTCCCCCTGCCCAAAGGAGAGAAAGGTTTTGCCGGTCTCTGCCTTGGAGATGGCGTCCACGGTGCGTGCGTCGTCGGCGTTGTACAGCACGGTGCGGCTCGTCAGGTCGGCAAACTTGGTGAAAGAAGCCTTGAGATTGTCCACGGTCTTGAAATAGTCCAGATGATCCTCGTCGATGTTCAGAAACACGGACATATCCGGCGACAGGTCGAGAAAGGTGTCCACAAATTCGCACGCTTCGCAGACCATGGTGTCGCTGTGTCCGACACGACCGTTGGTGCCGATGAGGGGCAGCTTGCCGCCGATGACGCAGGTCGGATCTGCCCCGGACTCGATGAGGATTTGGGAAAGCATGGACGTGGTAGTGGTTTTGCCGTGGGTGCCGCAAACGCCGATGCAGTTGCCGTACATCCGGGAAATGGCGCCGAACAGCTTGGAGCGCTCCACCGTCGGGATGCCGGAGGCTTTCGCCGCCACCAGCTCGGGATTGTCCGGCAGCAAGGCCGCCGTGTAGACGATCAGCTGTGCCCCCTCGATATTTTCCGCACGCTGTCCCATGTATACCGGGATGCCCATACTGCGAATGCGGGCAAGCGTGTCGCTCTCGTTGTTGTCGGAGCCGGAAAGCGCATAGCCCTCGTTATGCAAAATTTCTGCCAGCGGACACATCCCGCTCCCGCCGATGCCGATGAAGTGCACACGCTGCACACGGCGCAGAAGTTCGTCTAAATCAAACAAAAAATTCACCCTCTTGTCGGGAAAAGCACACACTTCTCCTCATTATCCTATCTATTATATTCTACTTTTGCGAAAACATCAATCACTTTTGCAAAAGTTTTTCAAATGATTTGCTTCCATGCTGCCTATCACCGCAAGCGAACGACCTGCATACACTGCTATTGGAATCGTATCCGAGAAAGGATGATCTTCATGCAGGACACATGGAGCTTTACCATTTTGGGCGAGGACAAACGCCTTTTCTATACAGCCGAAGCCCTGCGCAGTCTGGGGCACAGCGTCGAATGTACGGCGGAACATCTTGCCGAGTGCGACATACTGCTTTTGCCCGTTCCCGTCAGTCGGGACGGCGTCACCGTCAACACCGCCGACATCCGTCTGGACACCCTATCCTCCACCGTGCGCAGGGATTGCCGTGTTTTTTGCGGAATGCCCCGGTCGGAGGTTTCCGACCTGTTTTTCAAGCGGGGCATCCGCCTGTACGACTATGCCGCCCGGGAGGAATTTGCCGTGCGCAACGCCGTACCCACGGCGGAGGGCGCTGCGGAAATTCTTTTGCGCACGCTCCCCGTCACCCTTCGGGGCGCACGCATTTTCATCACCGGCTACGGACGGTGCGCCCGTGCCTGCGCCCGGCTGTTCACCGCCATGGGTGCAAGGGTCACGGTGGCGGCACGGCGGTGCAGTGCTCTGGCGATGGCGAACGCCGACGGCTACAACAGCGTCTACCTGCGGGAACTTCCCCGGTGCATCGGAGAGGCGGACGCCGTTGTCAACACGGTGCCTGCCCCTGTACTGGGCGAGACGGTACTGTCCGCCATGCGGCGCAACTGTCCCATTGTGGAGATCGCTTCTGCGCCCTACGGCGTGGACACGGCGCTTGCGGCGGAATACGGCATCACCGTCCTGCCGGCGCCCTCCCTGCCCGGCAAGGTCGCACCGAAAACTGCGGGGATCATCATTGCCGATACGGTTCTGAATATTCTCCGGGAGGGAAGCGAATGAACGCACTGACCGTCGGCTTCGCCCTTTGCGGTTCCTTCTGCACGTTCGATCGGGTGATCCCGCAGCTGCAGGTGCTCAAAGACCATGGTGCGGATGTCATCCCCATTCTGTCCGAGACCGCCTACAGCACCGACACACGCTTCGGCGCCGCAGCGCATTTCCGCCAAAACATAGAAGCCGTCTGTTCGCATAAAATCTTACACACACTGACCGATGTGGAACCCATCGGACCGAAGAAACTGCTGGATCTGCTGATCGTGGCGCCCTGCACCGGCAACACCCTGGGCAAATTGGCCAACGGCATCACCGACTCCTGCGTGACGCTGGCCGTCAAGGCACATCTGCGCAATGCACGACCCGTTCTGCTCGCCGTTTCCACCAACGATGCCCTGAGCGCTTCGGCGCCGAACATCGGCAAGCTTATGAACACCAAGCACGTCTATTTTGTGCCCATGCGGCAGGACAACGCCGAAAAAAAGCCCACGTCCATCGTGGCGGATTTCGACAAAATTTACGAAGCCGCCAAAACCGCTGTGCAGGAAAAGCAGCTCCAGCCGATCCTGCTGTAAAAAACGACCGCCATGGACTTTCCACGGCGGTCATTGCTGTTGTGTTTACTTTCTCTTTTTCTCGGAAATCAGGCGGTGCTTCTCGTCCCAAAGCTTCTGGGACAGGTCAACATAGTAGTTATGGGGGTTTTCAAAGCGCAGCACTTCCTCCCAGAGCGTGTCGATCTGCGCCTTGCAGTACTGCCGGATGGTTTGCAGGTCGGGCAGGGAGTACACGCACTCCCCGTTCTGGAACATCTGCACCAGCAGAGGACGGGCGGTGAAATTTTCCACCGTCTTGCGCTTCCATGTGAAAACAGGATCAAACAGTTCATACGGCTTGCTGTCGTCGATCACCTCGTCCGCCAGCGTGATCAGGTCGGCAATGGCCTTGCCCGTATCCTTGTCGTACAGGCGGTAGACCATCTTCACCCCGGGGGTTGTGACCTTTGCCGCATTTTCGCTGATCTTGATCTTCGGCTCCACGACCCCGTCCTGCTCCACGGCGCAGAGCTTGTACACGCCGCCAAACACGGGGTTGGAGGAGGAGGTAACCAGCCGTTCGCCCACACCGAAGGAGGTGATCTGTGCGCCCTGCTGGATCATATCCCGAATCAGATATTCATCCAAAGCGTTGGACGCCACGATGCCGCAGTCCGGGTAGCCGGCTTCGTCCAGCATTTTGCGCACCTTGCGGGACAGATAGGTGATGTCGCCGCTGTCGATGCGCACACCCTTGGGACGCAAGCCGAGGGGCTTCAACACTTCGTCAAACACACGGATGGCATTCGGCACGCCGGAACGCAGGACATCGTAGGTATCGACCAGCAGTGTGCAGGCGTCGGGGTACTCCGTGGCATACGCCTTGAACGCCTCATACTCGCTGTCAAACAGCTGTACCCAGCTGTGCGCCATGGTGCCCAGCGCCGGCACACCGAAGCGGGTGTCGGACAGGGTGCAGGCCGTACCGGCACAGCCGCCGATATACGCCGCCCTTGCCCCGTACACGGCGCCGTCAAAGCCCTGCGCCCGGCGCGAGCCGAACTCCATGATCGCCCTGCCCTGCGCCGCACGGACAATACGGTTCGCCTTGGTGGCGATGAGGCTTTGGTGATTGATGCACAGCAGGATCATCGTCTCCACCAGCTGTGCCTGTACCACGGGACCGCGCACCTTGACGATGGGTTCTCCCGGAAATACGGGCGTACCCTCCGGCACCGCCCAAACGTCACAGCAGAAGCGGAAATTTTTCAGGTAATTCAAAAATTCCTCCCGCATCCCACGCTCCCGCAGATACGCTATATCCTCGGCGGTAAACTTCAGATCCCGCAGATATTCCACCAGCTGCTCCACGCCCGCCATGATGGCAAATCCGCCGCCGTCGGGAACGGTGCGGAAGAACATATCAAAATGGGCGATCATATCCTGCTTGCCCGCCGAAAAATATCCGTTCGCCATCGTCAGCTCATAAAAGTCCATGAGCATCGTTAAATTTCGTGTATCGTCCATGTGCACAACTCTCCTTCAAAAATGATCTATACGACACCGCAAGGTTCATGAAATTTTCGTAAATTACAAAAAAATTTCATGAAAAGTGTTGCAAAAAATATTTTACCATGGTACAATGAAAATAGAATTTTTTCTTTGAATCCATTGGTTTTGTTTGATAAGATGAAATTCCGACAAAGGGGATAGCAATATGAGAATCAGAAAACAGGCTCTCGGTGACCGCAACATTATCGGGGAAAAAGTGGAGCAGCAGCGCAAGTCCATGGGGATGAAGCAAAAGGATTTGCTCACCCAGCTGCAGATCAAGGGCATCGACCTGAACGCTTCCGGTCTGTCCAAGCTGGAAGGGCAGCTGCGCTACGTCACGGACTTCGAGCTGAAGGCTCTGGCCGATGTGCTCGGCGTTTCCGTCGGCTGGCTGTTGGGCATGGAATAATCTTTTCCGCCGTCTTTTGGGCGGTGCCCGCTTTCCTTACAATGCACGAACGCACAGCACATCTCCCGGTTTCGTGGAGATCGTGATCGTTGTCGTCTCAAAAACCCGCACACTTCCGTCCTGCATTTGCAGGGCGGTTTTTTTGTAGGGATTCAGCAGATGCAGCGTCTCTCCCCGCTCGCTGACGATGCGCACATCGCACACCTCACCCGCCCGCATCGAAGCCGACACCAAAAATGCGCCGTCTGCCCGCAGATTCTCGAAGCGGGCGTCTATGGTTTTGTCCCACACGGGGAACAAACACAACACCCCCTCGTGGCTTTGCAGCGCCATTTCGTTGAGCGTCGCAGCGACAATCGGACAGTTTTCCAAACAGCCGCCCGCATAGGTTGGAATATAATTGGGCTGATAGCGCCTGTCTATCATCGTATGCAATTCCCGGACGATGCGCTCGGGCGTGATCCCCAAGCGTGCCGCCATGGGGAAAAAGGAGCTGACGGCGTTGCCGTCATCAAAGCAGTACGCCGCTTTCATGCGGAAAGTATTGCGGGCGATTTTGAGAAGCTCCGGCTCGGAGGACAATCCCACAGCGCCGCAGGGATAAACGTGCTGTAGTCCCACGTCATTGCTGTCGTTCCACCTTTGACCCGACTGTGTATACCGAAACACCTTGCGCCCCCGGCGGCGACAGGTCGGGAACGGCGGCAAAAGCGCCAGCATTTCCTGCCACCGACTTTGCCTGTCCGCATCCACGCCCAAAGCCTGCGCCATATCGACAGCCGCCGCAAGGCACATGCGCAGCAGACCGAGGGTAAGAACGTTATTTTTGTCGTGGATATATTTATATTTCTTTTCGGAGAAATCCGCCTTGTAGTAAGGCACTTCATGTGCGGCATCCTTGGGGATCGTCAAAAAGCCGTTTTCGATCACGGCGTAGTCCTCGAAAAAGGTCAGACATTCTTTGATATACGGGTAGGCGTGCGCTCGGGCATAATCCGTGTCCCGGGTACTGCGCCAGCGAAAAATCAGAATATCCGCCGGGTGAATGGCGTTGCTTTTCTGTCCCAAAAAAAGGCGCAGGAACCAATGGGGCAGTTTTTTTTGCATCTCCGTGCATATTCCCAAAGGACCGATGCCCACGGGGTACAGCACGCCCCGACAGCCGAATTCGGCGGCGAAAGCCTTTCCCCTCTCCAAAAAATCCTCCAGCGGGCCGTGGTAGCAGTCCGTCAACTCCGTATGGTTGGAGGAACAGGCGGCATAGAACGGCGCCTGATAGTTGTAGTTCAAGTGGTAGTCGCTGTGCCAGTTCGGGTGCTCCACCGTGACGAAGTTACCGTACAGTCCCGGAGCAAAATGCCGATTACCCGCACAACACGCCAAAAGGTACTGCGAAGCGTACCAACCGTTTTCCAGTTCCTCGTCCGAAAGCGTAAAGGAGGACTTTTGCCAAAACGCCGTCCACGCTTCGTCGTGCGCACGCAAAAGCTGTGCAAAGCGGTCGGCATCCGTAGCAACGGCTTCTTGCAGACAAAGCTGCTTCGGATGTTCCGTGTCGTGATTGGTTGCCGCCCAAACCGCCCACTGCGTATTGCTCACCGTTTTCAGCACAGCAAAGGCGTGGGTTTCAAACAGATATTCCTCCCCCGCAAAACTGCGGAAGATGCCCGGCATTCCCTTTTCGCAAAATTCACCGAACACGCCGTCCTCGGCATCGGGCGTCAGACGTAAAACCGGCTGTATCGGCACATTGCCGGCATCTTCAAGCAAAACGACGTTTTCCGTTTTGCACACACGCAAATGCACCGCACAGCATCGGGCGCCGTCGGCAAAGGTACAGCGCAGTTCCCCCTTGTCCATGTCCTGCTGTACATAGTAGTGTGCATACAGTGCGGCGGGTACGGGGATATCCACCACACCCAAGGGATGCAGTCCGCCGCTTTCTGCCCGCTCCATCCCCATCCACACATCGCATTTGCACAGAAAGATACGCATTCCCTCGGCGTATGTGCCGAGAATGACGCCCAAATCGCCGTTGCCGTTCACGGCGCCGTCAGGGATAGAGCTTTTGCCGGAAACAATCGGCGCTTTGTCCAATGTCGCAATATGTCTCATGGTCTCATCCTTCGGAATTTTGAATAGCCGCACACACCTTTTCATGCTCGGCAAAGGTGGCGGAGTAGTGGAATGCGCCGTCCTTGTCGGTGACGAAGTAGAGGTACTCTGTGTCCTCGGGGTACAGCGCCGCTTCGATGGCGGCGACACCGGGATTGCAGATGGGTCCCTCGGGCAGCCCGGCAAAGCGGTAGGTATAGTACAGCGGCGCATACGTTTCGTACACTTCATCGTCCCAGCCGTCCGGGCAGAGATACGCCATGACATTTCTTTCCAAATAATAGTATGTGACATCGCACTGCAGCATCATGCCGCTGTCCAGACGGTTGTGCAGCACGGAGGACACGGTTTTCATCTCGCTGTGAATGCCCGCCTCCGCCTGAATGATGGACGCCAGCGTCAGTACTTCGTCCATGGTCATGCCCAGCTCTGCGGCACGGGTTTTGTATGCATCGGTCAGCTTTCTTTCCGTGTTGTTCAAAAAGCGGCTCAGGGCAGTTTGTGCCGACTCGTTTTTGTAGAACTCGTAGGTGTCCGGGAACACATAGCCCTCCAGAAGGAACGCTCTTGTGCGCCCTTGCAGCGGCAGGGCAAAGGCGCTGTCGGATTGGTTGACCGCCTCCACAAAATCCGCTGCCGAGCAGACGCCGTTTTGCTCCAAAAGCTGTGCGATCTGGTACACGGTCTTGCCCTCGGGGAACATGACCGTCACCGTATTCGGTGCCGCCTGCGTCGTCTGCGGCTGCGTTTTTTTGCCGCAGGCACACAGGAAAAGCAGCAGAACCGCCAAAAGAAATGCGCTGATTTTTTTCATGAGATCCGCTCCGATTCGGTATTATTTTCTGCGTATGGTGTGTGCGAAAAGCGCCACACTACAAAAGGGTGATAACATGAAGCACAAGAAAAAGCGCAAGCTTCCCGGCTCCGTGATGTACAAAAACGTGGTCAGTCTTTGGGAAGCGCTTCCGCAGGACAAAACAGACCCCAACGGCAGCTACACCGGCCGTCCCGAACAGACGAAGGAAACGCCGGTACAGGATGCGGACGACCTATAAATCGTGCAAAAACAGACGGAACGGCACAAACCGTTCTGTCTGTTTTTTGTTCAGCTGCCGAACTCCACCTCGGGCTTGATCTGGGTGATGACGCCATCGTTCAGCGTGATAGCTGCCGTGTAGCGGAACACCGAGTACACCGGCTCCTGCCTGTTGTCAAACACAAGTCCGGGATTGATCTCCACCGTGATGGTGTCGCCCAGGGTGAAATCCTGCACGGTATCGGTATAGACACCCAAAAGCTCGCCGTACTTTCCCTCCATCACAAAGGGCTTCGGCGTGCCGTCCACATACAGCACATAGTCTCTGTCGGACGTTTTCTCTGCGATGATGTGGTTGCCGGCTTCGGACGATGCCTTTTCATAGGAATACACGCAGTCCTGCATCCCCTTTTTGCTGCACAGCAAAATGTGCAGCGTCTCGTTGAAGCGTGGGGAAGCAGACTCCTCCACGTAGGTGACGGCGATATCCTTTTCCCCGTCACCGTTGTAATCGTGCAGATACACATACGGCTGCGCCAGCTGGGGAATGAAATCCCACGGAAAATACTGCAAAAAGCCGTTGTATTTCACCAAAACGCCCTGCATGACTTTGGGATTCACAACGTACAGAAACAAGCCGTCCTCCGGCTTGGCAGTCAAAAGCGGGTAGTCCACGTCCATATTCAGCAGGTCGTTCACATCCTCGGACAAGGCGGATGCATCTATCGTCAGCTCATCCGGCAGGTTCAAAACCTTGTAGCCACCCGATCTTTTTGTACAGCTGCAAAGCGGCAGAACGACGATCAGGGCGGCGAGCACCGAAACAAGAATTTTTTTCATCATTTGGATTCTCCCTTATCTGCGTTATTTCGGAAAACGAGCAGTTTGCTGATGAAGTAGTTCAAAATCACGATGACCACCTGCACCAGCACCTTGGAGAGCATTTCTCCCATCGACAACACCGTAACGAACAAGAACATCAGTGCCGTATCCACGAGCAGTGTCGTCAGTCTGCCGCCCACAAAAGAGGACAGCTCCCGCAGAACGGTTTTTTTATCCCTCGCCTTGGATGCAAACACAAATAATTTGTTGGTGACAAAGGCGAATGCCACTGCGCAGATCCACGAAATGACATTGGATTCCACATAGGCGAAGTTTTTTTCGGTATGCAGGATGTAGTGCAAAACACCCGGATACCCCACCGCCGAGAAAAGCCTGTCCGGCAGCCAAAAGGTGGCGAGGGAGACGACCGTGGTCAGCACGCCGAAGAAAAGGTACGAGAGTACCTCACGGTTGCAGATCTTGCCGAACAGTTTGTGTGTGTTTAAAAATTGATAAAGGGACAGTTTTTCGATCCATGTCCAGAACTTATCCATAGTATGCTCCGAAAGCGGAGGAATCGGGAGCGAGACCCGATCCCTCCGAAAAAAATCAGTCTACGGTAACCGTGCCGTCCGGGGCAACGGTGATCTTCATGCCGTCCTTGACATAGTCGAGGAACTCCTGACCGAGACAGTCCACGGTGACCATGGGCGTGTCGCAGAAGTTAGCGGCAAGGATGGCGCCGGCTGCCGCCAGGGAGTCGATGTGCTCGGAGAACAGCAGACAGGCGGGTGCTTTGCCCAGAGACTTGGCACAGTACAGCACCATGCCGCCCGTGGTGGAGCCGATGGTCTGGGGCAGGCAAAGGGCACGGTTGAGCAGGGGTTTGCGATAGAGATCCTTGTTATTCTGGTCGTCACACTCGGTCTGCTTGTACTTGCTGCCGAGAATCGGAATATCGCCGAACTGCAATGCACCCTGGAATGAAGCGAGCGTGTTGAATCCGCCGTGCGATACGACCGCCTCTGCGGTGCAGGTGCCGGCGACTACGGGGCGTCCTTTAAACTGTTTCATCTCACTTTACCTCCTTGGTGATGATATCAAGAATCTGCTCGCTTCTGTAATAGCGAGAGGTGGTGTATGTTCTGAGCTTGTTGGAGCAGGTAATGACGTTCTTCTTTTTGCACAAGGGATTATTCATGTACATCAGCGGGCAGATGTAGCTCAGCACCACGCCGCAGTCCTTGAGTACCTTGGCCTTGGGTGTCTTTTCAAACGCTTCCTTAACGCCCGGCGCTGCGGTAAAGACGGTGGGCACGGTGACCTTCTTCAGGCCGTTCTTTTTCAGTGCGGCAGCAACATTGTCGGTCCACTCGTTGAGCTGTGCCATGGACAGGTGCGGACAGCCCACAAAGCAAAGCTCCGGCTTTGCGCTTGCGTCCTTCCACATGACGGGATAGCTGTTTTGTACACGGGCAAGCTCTGCATCGTCAATGACGTAGACCTTGGCGCCCTGTGCAATCAGCGCTTCGCCCTGCTCCTTCGCTTCGGGCGTGAGACCGGCAATATGGTACAGACCCACGGCGCCGTTGGAGGCGGTTGCCGCACCGAAATCCTTGAGATAGGCGCAAGCGTCGTCCGTCAGCTCCGTGCCCAGCCACTGCTCCATACCTTTGACGTAGGGGACATCCTCCATGACCTTCATGCCGATGGCGGAGCCGAGCACCTGTGCCTCCGGCTTCTTGGTGGTCTTGACCTCGATGATCCATGTGGCCTTTCTGCCCTCATCGGTCAGCAGACCGAAATAGGGAACACAGCCCACGATGGAGCCGAACAGCTCGATGATGCCGGAGTTTCTGTTGCAGCGAGCGCCGAGAACGGAGTTTGCATAAACAACAGCCGAGGACTCAGCCCATGAAAGAACTTCGCCCTTCTTGGGGATGTTGCCGACTTCGTCCATGTAGCAGGTGCAGGTGTAGGACTTGCTGTCGATTAGGCCGAGCTTTGAAAGCTGAGCATCGTAGCTGTCCTGCATATTATACATAAACTTCTTGAAAACAACCTTCTGAAGGAAGTTTGCGGGTACATTGGGGTCGAGGGGCTTGGGGTCAACCGAGAACTTCTGAGTTGAAAGTGCGCCGCCCTCGATGAGCTTATCCATAAGCTCATAAACGGGCTTCATAACGCCGAGGCCGAAGCTTGTTACAAGGTGACCCATCTTGCTTGTGACGGGAACCATTTTCTCAGCGCCGAAAGCGTCGCCGTACATAACAAGGGTTTTCATAACCTTTG
>JAQXLO010000224.1 GCA_029012165.1 Oscillospiraceae bacterium
CTCCGGGTAGACCCATGTGCCGGTGGTGCGCACCCAAACCGGTTCATATCCTGCGTTTCGGGACGCATCCACGTCATTGAGCGGATTGTCCCCCACATACAAAAGCTCGCACGGTGCGGCGTCCAATTTTTCCGCCATGAACGCAAAGGGCTCCGGGTTCGGCTTATGCACGCCGAACTCCCCGGTGATGAGCACATAGTCAAACTTTTCCTCGATGCCGAGAAGGCGCAGCTTCCCACGCTGAATGTCGGAATTGCCGTTGGTGATCAAGCCGAGCTTGTACCCTTTGGCGTGCAATGTGTCCAAAAGAGA
Source organism: Oscillospiraceae bacterium (assembly GCA_029012165.1). Taxonomy (GTDB): domain Bacteria; phylum Bacillota; class Clostridia; order Oscillospirales; family Acutalibacteraceae; genus UBA1425. The sequence goes on from JAQXLO010000224.1 coordinate 313, forward strand.
CGCCGTGCAGTCAAAGGGAACGGCGATCCTGCGGAACATCCCGAGGACAAATTTGCTGTACACCGACAATGTGGGCACGGTGCGGAACACTTCCTGCCGGGCAAGATAGTCGATCACGGCCTGCCAGCCCAGATGCACGCACTGCCTGTCTGCCTCGCACCACAGCGGCGCAAGGGTCTCGGCCGTCACGCCGTCCCGCACATCGAAGTAACTGCAAAAATACGGTGCGATCCGGGTCAAGGTCGCATAGCGGTCGAACAGCGTATGATCCAAATCAAACACGACGCCTTTTATCATAACATTCTCTCCCTGCCTGACGTTTTTTGAAATTTTACTATATCCCTTCGGTTTTGTCAATGCAGGGAAGCGCTGTGCCGTCAAGCACAGAGAGGGAATTTGTAAATTTATTACGAACTTTTGTTCGATTTCGTTGACGAAAGCGGATTATCCCGCTATAATAAAAATGTAGGCAGCACTTGTGCGTCGTGCCGCTTACAGCATAGTTTCGCATGGAGCGAAAAACCAAAAGAATCGCAGAGGCTTTCCTTGAACGAACTGTTTGGGGAAAGCTTCTGTTTATTTCTTGCTTGAGAAAAGGAGTACTTATGGGAAAATTCATACTCGTTGCACTGCCGCTGTACATCGCCGCCCTGTGGCGCTGGCTGGCAGGGCTTTTTTAATCGGGAGGGTCGTCATGGATCCCGGTATCATCGTCGGTCTGCTCTCCCTCATCGGCACGCTGGTCGGCACCTTTGGCGGCATCCTCGCCAGTTCCCGGCTGACGAACTACCGTCTGGCGCAGCTGGAGGAGAAGGTCAACAAGCACAACAATCTCATCGACCGCACCTACAAACTGGAAGAGGAGCTCGCCATCCAGAATCAGCGCATCTCGGCCGCCGAAACTCGTTTGGCGCAGCAGGAAAGGAAGCAGATATCATGAACTTTTTGAAAACATTTCTGGAGCAGTACGGCATGACGCTTCTGTATGCTGTACTGACCGCCATAGCCGGATATTTCGGTACGCAGATGAAGCGCATTTTGGAAAAATACGTCACCGACAGAACCAAACGCAGTATCGTTGAAGGTTGTGTCAAAGCCGTCGAACAGCTGTACAATGGGATGCAGGGGGAGGAAAAGAAGCAGAAAGCCATCGAATCCATCTCCGCCATGCTGTCCGAAAAAAACATCTCCATCTCCCCGCCGGAAATGGAGATGCTGATCGAATCCGTCGTAGCGGAATTCAACACTAAATTCAAAACAAAATAAACAGACGCCGAACAGCGGCGTTCAGCGCACAGGGGTACGGTGTTGAGCCGTGCCCCTGTGCGCTTTTCAAAAAAGTATTTTCGAAAAGCTGGCAGACTGGCGAGAAAGGATGTCCCGCATTTTCTTACCTGCTTCCCAAAGATGATGCATTGACAAAAATTTATACTTCATGTATAATTATTGCAGAATTCTACAAAAGCCACTGCGAGGCGATGTATGGGTAGAAAACTTTTTTGCGAAATAAGCCCCACTGCCTATAAAATATCCGTATGCAAAGGCGTTATTCTGCGAAGCATTCAGGATATTTTGCGGCACGAAAAAATGCCGCAGGTGCGCAATGCGCAGCCATTGCCCCATATCGTGAAAAGCCACTCCTCGCTAATCGTCCGTCATCTGGACGGTGTGGATTTACAGCTGCAGCAAAACAAAAAAGTCAACCTGCAGCTTGCGGCAGATGCAATAAACGGCACGATCATCCGCCCGGGAGAAACCTTTTCCGTCTGGAACGCCATTGGACATCCGACGGAAAAGCGAGGGTTCCGGGAGGGGCTGACCATCAGCGGCACCAAGGGGCTCGGAAAAGGTGTCGGCGGCGGTCTGTGTCAGGTGGCCAATATGATTCACTGGCTGGTTCTGCACAGCACACTGACCGTGACGGAAATGCACCATCATTCCGATGCGCTGTTTCCCGATGAGCGCCGGCGTGTGCCCTTCGGAACGGGAACGTCCATTTTC
>JAQXLO010000225.1 GCA_029012165.1 Oscillospiraceae bacterium
CGCAGGGCGGCGGGAAGCTTGTCGCCGAACTTGGCGTAGAACTCCTCGATGCCCTCGGCCTCGGTCGCCCACAGGGACTTATCCACGTCGAGAATGGACTTGAGACTGTCAACCGTCACACCCTCAATGCCCTCGAGGTTGATGTCCTCGGCGTAGGGCAGGTAACCGATGGCGGTTTCCTGTGCGCCGACCTTGCCGTCGCAACGGTCAAGAATCCACTCAAGCACACGCAGGTTGTCGCCGAAGCCCGGCCACATGAAGTTGCCGTCGTCATCTTTGCGGAACCAGTTGACGTTGAAAATCTTGGGCGCTTTCTCGGGGTCGAGGTCTGCGCCGATGTCAATCCAATGCTGCCAATAGTCTGCCATGTTGTAGCCGCAGAAGGGAAGCATCGCCATGGGGTCACGGCGGACAACGCCGACTGCGCCGGCAGCGGCGGCTGTGGTTTCGGAAGCCATGGCGGAGCCAACGAACACGCCGTGGTTCCAGCTACGGGACTGATACACCAACGGAGCGAGCTTTGCACGTCTGCCGCCGAATACGAATGCGGAAATCGGCACGCCCTCGCCGTTTTCAAACTCCGAGGAGATGCAGGGGCAGTTGACTGCCGGTGCGGTGAAGCGGCTGTTGGGATGCGCACCCTTTTCGTCGCTTTCCTTGCCGTTCCAGGGATTGCCTTTCCACTCGATGGCGTTCTCGGGCGGGTTCTTGTCCAGACCCTCCCACCAAACGGTGTTGTTGTCGAGGTTATGCGCAACGTTGGTGAAGATGGTGCCGCGCTTGGTGGAGGCGAGTGCATTGGGGTTGGATTTCTCGTTGGTTCCGGGCGCTACGCCGAAGAAACCGTTCTCGGGGTTGATGGCGTAGAGTCTGCCGTCGGCGCCCTTGCGAATCCAAGAAATATCATCGCCGACGCACCAAACCTTGTAGCCCTTTTCCTGATAGGCTTTGGGCGGGATGAGCATGGCGAGGTTGGTTTTGCCGCAGGCGGACGGGAATGCCGCACAGATGTAGCGGATTTCACCCTTGGGATTCTCAACGCCGAGAATGAGCATATGCTCAGCCTGCCAGCCCTCTTTCCAGCCCTGGTAAGAGGCGATACGCAGTGCGAAGCACTTTTTGCCCAAAAGGACGTTTCCGCCGTAACCGGAGTTGACGGAAATGATGGTGTTGTCCTGCGGGAACTGGCAGATGTAGCGCTTCTCCTCGTCGATGTCGCACTTGCAGTGCAGACCGCGTACCCAATCGTCGCTGTCGCCGAGCACATCGAGGACGGCTTTGCCGGTGCGGGTCATGATGGCCATGTTGAGCACGACGTAGATGGAGTCGGTCAGCTCGATGCCGACCTTGGCGAAGCGGGAACCGACGGGACCCATGGAATAGGGGATAACGTACATGGTGCGGCCCTTGTAGGAATTTTTGGCGATGGCATAGAGCATCTCGTAGCAGGCGGAGGGTTCCATCCAGTTGTTGGTGGGGCCGGCCTCTTCCTTGGTGGGGGTGCAGATAAAGGTACGACCCTCTACACGGGCAACGTCGTTGACGGCGGTGCGGTGCAGATAGCAGTCGGGAAGCAGCTCCTGGTTGAGCTTGATCATTTCGCCGGTGGAGCAGGCCTCGGCACGCAGTGCCTCGATCTGTTCGGCGGAGCCGTCGATCCAGACGACCTTGTCCGGGCAAACGAGGTTGATTTTGTCCTCGATCCATGCCAGGACGGACTTGTTGGTGGTTAATGCAGACATAGTGGAAAATCTCCTTTCAAACGTACTCCACTTTAGATTATACCGCAAATTCCAAAAAAAGCAAGTCTTTTTCAAAATTTTCTGCTGCGGATTTCAAAAACACAACTTCTTGTGCATTTTTCGGTTGACACAGGGAATATGTTGTGATACAATCCTATTTGAATTAGTGTATGGAGGTGCGGAAATGGAAACAGGCATGATGATCCTGCGCACTTTGGCGGAGGCTGCCGCCGTCATTGCGCTGATTTTCGGGTTTATCAAGGAAAGCAAAGTCGTCAAAGCGGAACGCGGTGCCTTCCGTTTCCTCAAATCCCTGCGCCGGCGGATGCACGCTGCCCGGGAGCGGGAGCTGGAACGGGAGCTTTCCCGTGCGGCCTATGCGGACGAATACCGCACCGAGCGCCGCAGCAAACCTGCCGCCTCCGGCGAATCTAAAAAGCGGAAATCACAAAACAACAGAGTGGCTTAAAACTTCGGGTGCGTCCATGTGCGCACCCTTTTTTTGTAGGAGGATTTTATGACACAGTACGAAATGTTTAAAAATGCCCTGTGGGTTCAGGCGTCACACGACTGTGTTTCGCCCACGTTCCGGGGCACATTCCGTACCCGCAAGGGGGAAACGGCGCAGATCACCGTTTGCGGATTGGGGTTCTTTGCACTGTACATCAACGGCGAGCCCGTCACCGAGGATCGCTTCGTCCCTGCCAACAGCCACTACCACCCCTACGCCGACTGCTTTTGTGCACGGGAATTCGGCGAAGAGATGGCGTGCCGCATCTACTGTATGCAGTACGACCTGACGCCGTACCTTGCGGATGGAGAAAACGTCCTCACCGCCGAGGTGGGACCGGGCTGGTATTTCCGCTACGGCAGCTGCAAACTTTGCTACCGCATCCGCTTCGCAGACAGGGATGTTGTGTCCGACCTGTCCCTGCGCTGGCGGGAAGGACCTCTGGATGAATTTGCACTGACACACGGCGAGAAATTCGACTATACCAAATATAACTACAACGATGGCTTTATGATGCCGGACTACGATGCCGGCGGCTGGAAATGCGTCTCGCAGGCAGAAACGCCGGACAGCCGCTTCTTCGTGCAGGACTGTCCCGCCGACCGGGTGATCCGCACCATCGTGCCGCAAAAGATTGCCGAATCGGCGGACACGGTTTTCTACGATTTGGGCGAGAACGTCACCGGCTGGCCGGTGGTACACTGTGCACAGCGGCGGGAGATCACCGTGGCGGCAGGGGAGGTGTTCGACCCCGAAACCGTCTCCCTGCCCGAAAAGTGGGCGCATCGTCAGGTCACATCCTACAAATGCGACGGTACGGAACGGGAGTATCACCCGCAGTTCACCTGGACTGCCGGGCGGTATTATGCCGTGAGCCGGGGGGCAGAATTCGTCCGCTTCGAGGTTATCCACGCCGACACCCCGCACCGCTCCGCTTTTTCGTGCAGTGACGAGACGCTCAACTGGCTGTACGATGCGTATATCCGCACCCAGCTTTGCAATATGCACGCCGGCATCCCCTCCGACTGTCCCCATCTGGAACGCAGGGGCTACACGGGGGACGGTCAGCTCACGTGCGAAACCGCCATGCTCACCCTCTCCTGCCGGGAGTTTTACCGCAAATGGATGCGGGACATCTCCGACTGTCAGGACAGAAAGAGCGGTCATGTGCAGTACACGGCGCCCTATGTGCAGTCCGGCGGCGGTCCCGGCGGATGGGGCTGTGCCATTGTGGAGGTGCCGTATGTGTACTACCGCACCTACGGCGACCCGGAGCCGCTGTATCTCTATTTCCCGCAGATGCTGCGCTACTTCGACTACCTGAACGCCCACAGCGAAAAGGATTTGGTCGTCAGCGACCAGCCGGGGCAGTGGTGCTTAGGCGAGTGGTGCACCCCGGGAAAGAAGACCTTGGATTTGGACATCCCGAACCCCTTTGTCAACAACTATTTCTTTGTCAAGTCTCTGGATCGTGCCATGGAGATCGCCCGGGTGATCGGCGAGCAATCGCACATTCCCGCCCTGCAGGCCATGCGGCAGAGAAAGGCGGACGCCCTCGTGCAGAACTACTTTGATCCCGAAACCGGCGACTTTGCCGGGGACAGACACGGCGCCAACGCCTTTGCCGCCGACATCGGTCTGGGGGACGAGCGCACCGTGCGCCGTCTTGCCGAGCACGTGGACGATCTGCAGGGCGTAAACGTGGGTATCTTCGGCATCGACATCGTTCCCCGTGTGCTGTTTGAACGGGGCTATGCCGCCCAAGCGCTGCGGATGCTCACTTTCCAAAAACAGCCGTCCTTCGGCTACATGAAAGCCTGCGGCGCCACCACCCTTTGGGAGGAGTGGGACGATCCACGCTCCATGTCCCACCCCATGTACGGCGCACCGATACGGTATCTTTTCTATTATATCCTCGGTATTCGGCAGACGGCGGATGCCTGCGGGTACAAAAAGATCGTCATCGACCCTGCCGACCTGCCGCAGATATCCTTCGCAAGAGGACAGATCGAAACGGCGAACGGTGTGATCGCCGTGGAGATCGACCGCAAAAACGGTACCCTGACCGTCCAAATCCCCCAAGGCGTGGAAGCTGCCTACAAAAACAAACCCCTTTGCGCCGGGGAAAACCGCATAAAGCTGTAAATAAAACAGAGCCGCCACACATATCCTCGTGTGACGGCTCCTTTTTTGTGGGATCAAAAGTTTCGCTCCAGCCTTTTTATCCGATTTCGTCCAGCAGCAGCTTCAGGAACAGTCCGCCCTGTACGGTGCGGTGCTGGAACCCCTGCTGCAGGGACGTGGTGGTGAAGTACCAGTCCGTCATGGGCACACGGGACGGACTCTTGTGGTAGCACAGCCACAGCGGCGCAATAAACGCCTCGAACTCCTGCTTGGTGTACGCCATGCAGGCGCACCACAGCAGCCAGTCGGATTTGGTGTAGTCCGCACGGCTGTCCAGCGGCAGACCGTAGGGGTTCTGATGGCGGGCAT
>JAQXLO010000226.1 GCA_029012165.1 Oscillospiraceae bacterium
AAAGCCGGTTTGTCTGGACTTCGGACTGGGCAACATTCTGGAGGGCGCCACATTCCGTCCCAACGTATACCGTCCCCTGACGGATAACGACCGTGGGTATTTCAACTTTGTGCCGGATCTTTTGCGCTTTCATCCCCTGAATTTTTGGAAACGTGCCAACCGTCTGACGGTACTGAAGAATTTCCGCATCCATGAGGCGGAGGATCATGTGGAGATCACCCTGCACTGGAAGGTGCCGATGGTCAGGCAGTGCAAAACCGTTGTCGAAATTTTCCCTGACGGCTCCCTGCACACCACCACCTGCGGCAAGGGCAGATTTTCCATGCTGCGCTTCGGTGTGCGCACCGGGATTAACGCCAAGTTCAACCGTGTGCGCTGGTACGGCAGAGGTCCCGAAGAGTCCTACTGCGACCGCAAAACGGGACAGCGCATCGCACTGCACACATCCACCGCAGAGGAGATGTTCCATCCCTACGTTCGTCCCCAGGCGTGCGGCAACCGCACCGATGTCCGCTTTGTCGAGCTGACGAGGGAGGACGGCTATGGCATCCGCTTCACCGCAGACGACACCATGGAATTTTCCGTTCTGCCCTATTCTCAGGAAAAGCTGGACAAAGCCGAACACCTGCATGAATTGCAGAAAGACACCTTCCTGACACTTACTTTAGACGCAAAGCAGCGTGGCGTCGGCGGCGATATGCCGGGCGTGGCGTGTCTGCATGAGCCGTATAAGATGCACGCCGGAAAATATACCCTTTCCTGCACCGTCACCCCCGTGCGCAAATGACAAAGGAGTCCTATCCCATGAACAATATTGCACAACAAGTCAAACAGGCGGCAGAGGAACTGCTCACCGCCGCAAACCTGCACAGCGGCGACATTGTCGTCGTCGGCTGTTCCTCCAGCGAAGTCATCGGCAGCCGAATCGGCACGGATTCCAGACCCGAGGTTGCGGAAGAAATATTCTGCGCCCTGCAAAGTGTGCTCGCTCCCAAAGGGCTTTTCCTTGCCGCACAGTGCTGTGAACATCTGAACCGTGCCATCATCGTGGAACGTGCCGCCGTACCGGGGCAGAACATCGTGAATGTGGTGCCCCAGCCCAAGGCAGGCGGTTCCTTTGCCACGGCGGCCTACCGCCATTTCTCCGACCCCGTGGCTGTTGAAAGCATCCAAGCGGATGCAGGACTGGACATCGGCGGCACCCTCATCGGAATGCATCTCAAACCTGTAGCGGTTCCCGTAAAGCTGACTGTCCGCCACATCGGAGAGGCTGTTTTGCTCGGCGCCCGTACCCGCCCGAAATTTATCGGCGGTTGTCGTGCCGTCTATGACGACAATTTACTCTAAAGGCGGAAGGAGGCTGCGGCTTTGCCCGGTATCAACATCGGAATAGATCTCGGTACTGCCACCGTGCAGTACTATGTGGACGGCAAGGGAATCGTCCTCACGGAAGATGTGGCGACCGCATCGGACTCCAAAACCGGCAGAACCGTTTCCGTCGGCTCCAAAGCGTACAAGATGATCGGTCGCACCCCCGACTCCATCACGGTACACCGTCCCCTGCGGGACGGCATCGTCTCCGACTTTACGGCGGCACAGGATCTGCTGCGCTACAATCTGCAAAAGATCTGCGGCAACCGCATCTTCAAGCCCAATCTCGTGCTCTGTGTTCCCACGGATGTTACGGGGCTGGAAAAGAGAGTTTTGCTCAACATCGCCACCGCATCCGGTGCAGCAAAGGCTTGTCTGATCGAAAAGCCCATTGCCGCCGCCCTCGGTGCAGGGGTGGATTACCGCAAGCCCCGGGGCACCATGGTCGTGGATATCGGTGCCGGCAGTACGGAGATTGCCGTCATCACCATGGGCAGTATCGCCATCGGCGAATGCATCCACGTCGCCGGCAATACCTTTGACGACGATATCGCCCGCTATCTTCGCCGGGAACGTGCCATCACCATCGGCAAGCTCTCCGCCGAACAGATCAAAAAAAAGGTCGGCTGTGCGTATCTGCGGGAGGCGGAAATTGCCATATCCGTCAAGGGAAAGAGCTATATTACCGGGATGCCGATGCTCTTCGAGATCACCACAACGGAAGTTTTTCTCGCCCTGCGGGAACACCTTGAGCAGATCGCCGACACGGTGCGCAGCGTTCTGTCCCAAACCCCGCCGGAGCTGCTCGCCGATATCTCCGAAAACGGCATCATCCTCACCGGCGGTTCCGCACGACTGCCCGGCATCGAACGCATCATTGAGCGCAAGATTCACGTCCCCACCCGTGTGGCGCAGGAACCTGAAAACTGCGTCGTCCGGGGAATCGGCATTGCGTTGAACCATATGGATATCCTCTCGGACAACGGCTATTTTTTCAAAACACGGCAGGATATCGAAAATGTATAATTGTATAATTCTGGAAAGAGTGTCCATACTCTCGGTACGACCGAAGTATGGACACGATCTTTTTTAGGAGGATATAATGATGAAAAAAACAAAGAGGACACTACTGTGCATCGAAGCGGCATTTCTTTTTGCCTTTGTGCTGACTTTCACGGTGCAGATGATCCCCTTTTCCAAGGGCTGCCAAGATCTGTACGACAATATGCTGCGCCTGCACGTGATCGCCAATTCGGACAGCGAACGGGATCAGGCGCTCAAGCTTATGGTGCGGGATGCGGTTTTGCAGGCGGGAGCGGACATTTTTGACGGCAGTGCAGATGTGCAGACCGCCAAGGAAAAGCTTGTGCCGCAGTTTGCAAGACTGGAACAGGCCGCCGAAGCGGTACTGCGCCAAAAGGGCTGTGGAGACAGGGTGCACATCTCCCTGGAGCGGACATATTTTGATACCCGATCCTACGGGGAACTGACCGTCCCTGCCGGCACCTACGAAGCTATGTGCGTGCGCATCGGCAAGGCAGAGGGGCACAACTGGTGGTGCGTGATGTTTCCGCCCCTGTGTCTGCCCGCCGCCACCAAAAATACGGACGCCGTTTTCACGGGAAGCGGACAGGCTGTGCTGGGCAGCAACCCGAAATACGATGTGCGCTTCAAGGTCGTGGAGCTGTACCAGACCGCAAAGGCACGCATCACCAAATAATGGTTTACTTTTCCCGGGCAAGGTGCTATAATGGAGGTATCATAAAAAGGAGTGATACCGTTGATTCATATTATTGCACACCGTGGCGCTCGTGAACAGGCACCGCAGAACACCATCCCCGCATTCCAAAGAGCCATCGAGCTCCAAGCAGACGGCTTTGAAAACGATGTCCACCTGACCAAGGACGGCGTGATCGTCATCTGCCACAACTATGACATCGACGCCACCTCCAACGGCAAGGGTCTGCTTTCCGACTACACCTACGAACAGCTTTTGCAGTTCGACTTTGGCAGCTATTTTGCCCCCGAGTTCGCCGGAACGAAGATTCCCCGTCTCGAGGAGTTTCTTGCCCTTTGCAGCAAGGACACCAAGGTGATCAACATCGAGATCAAACCGCCGAAGGATCCCGACAGTCCCATCGCCGCACAGACGATTCAAATGGTCAAGGACTTCGGTCTGTTTGACAATCTGCTGATTTCCAGCTTTGACCCTAAAGTACTGGTGGACTGCAAAAAAATCGACCCCCGCTGCAAGACAGGTCTGCTGTATGAGCCGGGCGAAGAAAAGTGCGAAGAGGTCTGCGACGACTTTGTAGCCTACGCCAAAAATTTGAACGTGGATGCGGTGCACCCTTACATCGGTTTTGTCAGCGAGGACTACATTGAGGAAGCCCACGAGGCGGGTCTGATGGTAAACCCGTGGACGGTCAATCAGGATTTCCAGGTGGAAGCCCTCGTCCGCTGGGGATGTGACGGACTGATTACGGACGTCCCCGACTTCGCCCGTCAGGTTGCCGAAAAGGTTTCTGCCAAATAAGTTATTTTACAGATCGTGCTCCCTCGGCACGGTCTGTTTTTTTGACAAAATGTGCCGATGTTTGCATTTATGTGTTTACTTTTTTCCGAATTTATGGTATATTGAATTGGTTACTTTAGAAGAGGCAAGGTGTTCCATGTGAAAAAGATCGGGTTCGACAACGACAAATATCTGAAGATGCAGTCCGAGCACATCCAACAGCGCATCAACCAGTTCGGCGGCAAGCTGTATCTGGAATTCGGCGGCAAGCTCTTTGACGACTATCACGCTTCCCGTGTCCTGCCCGGCTTCGCCCCGGACAGCAAGATCAAAATGCTGCTGCAGCTGAAGGATCAGGCGGAGATTGTGATCGTCATCAACGCCGGCGATATCGAGAAAAACAAGGTACGGGGCGATTTGAGCATTACATACGACTTGGACGTGCTTCGTCTGATCGACGCCTTCCGCAGCTTTGGGCTGATGGTCGGCAGTGTTGTCATGACCCGTTACCAGTCCCAGCCTGCGGCAGACGCTTTTTGCAAGCGTTTGGAGTCTCTGGGCATCAAGGTCTACCACCACTACCCCATTGAGGGCTACCCCTCCGACATCGACAAAATCGTCAGTGATGATGGATTCGGGCGGAATGACTATATTGAAACGACCCGCTCTCTGGTGGTGATCACGGCACCCGGTCCCGGCAGCGGTAAGATGGCTACCTGCCTTTCCCAGCTGTACCACGAACACAAGCGTGGCGTCAACGCCGGCTACGCCAAATTTGAAACCTTCCCCATCTGGAACCTTCCGCTCAAGCATCCGGTGAATCTGGCATACGAGGCCGCCACCGCTGACCTGAACGACGTCAACATGATCGACCCCTTCCACCTCGACGCCTATGGCGAAACCACGGTCAACTACAACCGTGATGTGGAGATTTTCCCCGTCCTTGCGGCGACCTTTGACCAGATCTACGGCACCTGCCCTTACAAGTCCCCCACGGACATGGGCGTCAATATGGCGGGCAACTGCATCGTGGACGATGAAGCCTGCTGCATTGCCTCCCGACAGGAGATCATCCGCAGCTATTTTGCAGAGCAATGTGCGCTGAAAAAAGGTCTCGGTAACCCCGACAGCGTGTTGAAGATCAAGCTTTTGATGAAGCAGACGGGCATCACCCTGCAGGAGCGTCCCGTTATCGCCGCCGCCGTTGCAAAGGCGGAGGAAACGGGAGAACCGGCTGTGGCCATGGAAGTGGGCGAAGACTGTCTCGTCACGGGCAAGACCTCCGATCTGATGGGTGCCAGCGCTGCTGC
>JAQXLO010000227.1 GCA_029012165.1 Oscillospiraceae bacterium
GGGAACCCCCGGCGAGGGTTCCCCACGCCAAAACAGTCCACCGGACTGTTTTGGCTCCCCTCCTGCGCTTTTCTGTGGTCAGGGCAACACTGCACAACTTGGGGTGTGCGGATTGCGAAGTAAGATTTTTTGTCAGGTTGCACAGAAAGACCGCCGACTTGCTAACGCAAGTCAAGGGATTTATGTGTAAGCTGACGGAATAAGATTCAAGCAAGGCGTGTGCCGCAATTTATGCGGTGATGCCCAAAATTTCGCCGACTGCGGTCGGCGACCAAAGGCGCCGCCTTTGGAATACGCAAGCCTTTAAAAAGCTCCCGCGAAACTTTTAACCAAAAACTCCCTTCATGATGACGGGTTTCACTGTCACGCATCAAGGGAGTTTTCATGTTTTGTGATTTACTTTTTGCGCAGCTTCTTCACGCAGACAGCGGCGGCGGTTCCGGCCACGGCGGTCAGAAGTCCGATGCCGAACGCTGTGTATTTTTTCTGCTCGCACTCGTCGCCGTTCAGGAAGTAGCGGGTCTTGGAGGCGATATTCTTGCCGTAGACATCGAAATAGTGAATGAACTTGTACTCAAACGCCGAGGGGTCGCTCTCGTCCAAGGTGAACAGGCAATCACCTCTCGTGTCCGGCAAGCCGTAGGAACGGAAGGATGCGCCGGGGCAGGCAATCACCCGCTGCCCCTGCACCGTACCGGCAAAGGCATTGGTATGCAGATGTCCCGAAACCACCGCATCCACATCGCCCATCTCCTGCAAAACCGAAAGCTGACCGCAGTCCTCGTCCAAATATTCAAACTCATGGGAGATGCCCTGCGCTTTGTCGGGGTCAAGACGATACAGACCGTCCCGCCCCACTGCGGCGCCCGCCTCTCCCGCTGCACAGGGCAGATACAGTTCCTTCATCTCGGGGAAGGGGATGTGCTGGAACATCAACGAACGCACCGGTTCGCCGCCGTTCTGCGCCTTCAGCTCTGCGGACTTCTTTTTGTACCACGCAAGCGATTCCGGCTGTACGCCCTCGTAGCCTGTGCCGTCCTCCCGCTGTCCTGCGGAATCCATCAGGTACAGATTGTAGACGATCTTCTCCCCTGTATGGTCATAAATCGGCACATTAAACGTATCAATGGGCACATCGTCCTGCTCGTTCAAGCCGAAGAACTGGCTGTATTCCATCCAAATCTCTGCCTGCTTGCGCTGACCCAGCAGATTGCGGTCGTCATGGTTGCCGTAGGTCATGGTGAACGGAATGCCCCGAAGCTCCAAAGGGTCGAGGATATGGGAGAGGGATGTGCGCACCCGATGCTCCACAAACTCGTAGGAACGCTTCGGATGCCAAGACCCCACGGCGGCATCCTCCATATGGTTGCCGAGGATGTTGTCCCCCGTGAACACGACCAGATCGGGTTTCTCCGTGTCGTAAATATCGTTGAGCATACGCACCATTTCAGGGCGGACAATGTGCATATCCTGCGCATCGCTGACCTGCAAAATCTTCAGCTTGCCGTTGTTGCGGAACTTGATCTTTCTGTCTGCGAGCATATTACTTCTCTCCCTTGAACACTTTTTCGGCAATGCGTGCGGCTTCGGCGGCATCCCTGGCGTAGTAATCGGCGCCGATGCGGTCTGCATCCGCCTGTGTGAGCACCGCTCCGCCTACCATGATAACACAGGATGTCTGTCTGCGCAAGTCCTCGATGGTCTTTTGCATACTGGGCACCGTGGTGGTCATCAAGGCGCTCAGCCCGACAAGACGGATATTCTGCGCCTGCACCGTTTGGACGATCCTTTCCGGCGGGACATCCTTGCCCAGATCCACCACGGTATAGCCGTAGTTGCCGAGAAGCATGGCGACAATATTTTTGCCGATGTCGTGGATATCGCCCTCGACTGTGGCAAGCAATATCTTCTCGCCCTCGGGCTTGTCGTCCCCCGCCTGTGCGGCGATCTCGTCAAAGCCCTCCTTCGCCGCCTCCGCAGAGGCGATCAGCTGGGGCAGGAAAAACACGCCGCTTTCAAATTTTTCGCCCACGATGTCCAGCGCCGGAATGAGATGCTTCTGGATAATATCCAGCGGCGGTGTGTCCCGAAGCAACTTGCGCACCTGTGTGCGGACACCGGCCTTCTGACCGTTCAGAATCAGGGTCGAAATATCGGTCACACAAGCTGTCTGCGGCACGGCAGACTGCTGATGATGATTGGCGATAAACTGTTTGGATTCCCTGTCCTCCCCATGCAGGACGCGGAAGGCATCCACCGTGTCCATATATGCCTTGGAGCAGGGATTAAGGATGGGCAGATCCAGCCCGGCGCCCAGCGCCGCCGCCAGAAATGTGCGGTTGACCAGCTCCCGTTCCGGCAGACCGAAGGAGACGTTGCTGACACCCAAAACGGTTTTACAGCCCAGCCTTTCCTTGACCATGCGCACGGCACGGACGGTTTCCATGACCATATCCTGATTGGTGGACGCCGTGAGGACAAGGCAGTCGATAAACACATCCTGCCGGGGAATGCCGTATTCCGCCGCCCGGTTTACGATTTTTTCCGCAACGGCAAAACGGGCTTCGGCCGTTGCGGGGATGCCGCTTTCATCCAGCGTCAAGCCCACCACGGCGGTACCGTATTTTTTAACCAGCGGTAATATCGCCGCCATATTATCCTCCTTGCCGTTGACGGAGTTGATAATGGGCTTGCCCCGGTAACGAAGGACGGCCGCTTCCACGGCGGCGGGGTCGGAGCTGTCGATTTGCAGCGGCAGGTCGGTCACGGTTTGCAGTTCGTCCACCAAATGGGACAGCACCGCCGTCTCGTCGATGTCGGGCAGTCCCGCATTGACGTCCAAGATCTGTGCGCCCGCATCCCTTTGGCTCAGCGCTTCCTGCAAAATATAGTCGTCATCCCCTGTGCGCAAAGCTTCCTTGAGCTTCTTTTTGCCCGTGGGATTGATCCGCTCGCCGATCACAGTGGTACGCCCGTCCAAAAGCACGCACTTGGAGGCACTGCACACGGCGGCATCCTTGAAGGGAACTCTTCCTTTGGGCACGCCGGCATCCGCCGCACTGCGCAGCTTTCGGATATAGTCGGGCGTGGTGCCGCAGCAGCCGCCGACGATGGTCACGCCCATGTCCATCATCGCCGAAACGCTTTGCACAAAGGCTTCGGGGGTGACGGTATACATGGTCTTGCCGTCCTGCATCACAGGCAGACCGGCATTGGGCTGTACCATGACAGGGACAGCGGAATACTGCAAAACGGTCTGCACCGCCGGCAGCAGTTCCTGCGGGCCGAGGGAGCAGTTGACCCCCACGGCAGACGCACCGAGGGAGGCGAGGGTGAGCGCCGCCGAAGCCGCATCGGCACCCAAAAAGGTCCGTCCGTTCTCTTGAAAGGACATGGTGACGAACACCGGCTTGTCGCACACCGCCTTGGCAGCCAGCAGTGCCGCCTTCGCCTCTAAAAGGTCGGTCATGGTTTCAATTAGCACTATATCCGCACCGGCGGCAACACCGATGGCAATCTGCTCCCGGAACGCTTCCATCACGTCCGCCGTTTTCGCCTCGCCCAGCGGCTCCAGCAGAGCGCCCGTGGGTCCCACATCCAGCGCCACATATTTGGCGCCCGACGCTTTGGCTGTCCGCACACCGCTTTCGATCACCTCCCGCAGGGGGATGTCTCCGTGGTACTTCAGACGGTTGGCGCCGAAGGTGTTCGTTGTAACCACATCTGCGCCTGCCTGCACATACTGCCGATGCACCGCCAAAACGGTTTCGGGATGGGTCACATTCAGCGTTTCCGGGGCTTGTCCCATCTGCAAAACGTCTTGCAGCATGGTGCCCATGGCGCCGTCAAAGACGAGAAATTCATGTAAAAGATCCATTGCGTACTCCTGTTCTGCGGGTTCGGTCACTGCATTCCTTTCAAAATTTCCGTAGCGATGCCGGGGCGGTTCATGGTGTAGATATGCACGCCGTCTGCTCCATTCTGCCGCAGGTCACGGATCTGGGCGGCGGCGTAGTCGATGCCCGCCTTGCGCAGAGATTCGGCGTCGTTTTCGTAGCGGTTGAGGATGCGGATGATCGCCGAGGGGAGCGATGCACCGCAGGTGAAGATCATGCGCTCGATCTGCGCCTTGGACAGGATGGGCATGATGCCCGCCGTCACGGGGATGGTGATGCCGATCTGTCTTGCCCTGTCCATAAACTTATAGAAGCACGCATTGTCGAAGAAGAGCTGGGTGACGAAAAACTCTGCGCCCGCCTGCTGTTTTTCGTACAGGTGCCGCAGATCCTCCTGCGGGTCACTGCACTCGATGTGTCCCTCCGGGTAGCACGCACCGCCGAGGCACAGTCCCTCCCCCTTCAGCTTGTCCATCAGCTCCACCGCATGGTGGAAGGTGCCTGTGTGCGCACCGGGGATGATATCTCCCCGCAGTGCCAGCACATTCTCCACGCCGTTTTCGTGGATGCGGTTTATGTCCTCTGTCAGCGTTGCCTGATCGGAGTTGATGCACGTCAGGTGTGCGCAGGACTCGATGCCGAATTCCCTGCGCACGATGCCCGCCAAGGCGGCGGTACGGTCACGACCGCCGGAGCCGCCTGCGGAACAGGTCACACTGATAAAGTCCGGGGACAGCTTCGCCAATGCGTCCAGTGTCTGGCGAAAAGAGTCCATGGATAATTCGCCCTTGGGCGGGAATATCTCAAAGGATATGGGTCTTTTTTCTTTGAAAATGTCTGCAATTCGCATGGTTTGGTTTATCCTTTCTCTCCCGGCTTCGGAAATCCGACTGCCGCCGTCAGGCACAGCACTTCCCGTGCGCCGTAAATCATCAACATTTTTGCACATTCGCTCAGGGTGGCGCCGGTGGTACACAAATCGTCGCACAGCAAAATGCGCTTGCCGCACACCTGCGTCTCGTCCGTAACCGTGAACACACCGAGCATATTGCCGCTTCGCCGTCTTTGAGACAGCGTCCGCTGGCGTTCGGTCTCGTATATTTTTGTCAGCACGGCTTTGTGCGGCAGCTGCAGCGTATGCGCCGCCGACTTCGCCAAAAGCTCACTCTGGTTAAAGCCCCGTTCCCGCCGTTCTCCGGCCGTCATGGGCACATGGGTGACAAAATCTATATGTACTTCCGGGAAAACTTCCCTCGCAAAGGCGCCCATCTCGGCACCCAGCACCTCGCCGTTGTCGGTCTCATGGTGAAACTTCAGCCGGTGGATGCTCTCACGCACGGCGCCCTCGTAGTAAAACGGAGCGGCAAAGGCGGAGACAAAGCGGTTTCTGTGCTTTTTGCACCGGCAGTCCGTCAGGGCACGCCCGCAGTTGTAGCAAATGGGCGGACAAATGCGGGGCAGGTGCTCGGCACAGTCGGCGCAGTACAGAGTCTGCGGTGCGATCACCTTGCCGCAAAAGGCACAGCGTCTGGGAAACAATAAATATCGAATGCTGCGAAACAGCTCAGAAGCTTCTCGGTTCATCGTTCGTCAAAAAATATTGCAAAGCGGAATACCGCCGTGCCTTGCGGTCGTTCTCTGTCATTTCCCGCACCTCCCCGGCATCGCCGACCAAAATCAGGATGTTTTTTGCACGGGTCACAGCCGTATATAAAAGGTTGCGGTATCGTAGCTGCGGCACCACGCCGGCGACCGGCACGATCACCGCCGGAAATTCGCTGCCCTGACTTTTATGTACCGTGATGGCATACGCCAGTTCCAGATCCTGCGCATCCTCCAAGGTGTACAGTGCCGTGCGCCCGTCGAACAGCAGTTCCAGCTCCCCGTTTCCCAGGTCGATTCCCGTCAGCACACCGATGTCTCCGTTATATACGCCCACGCCGTCCTCTGCGCCACGGCTCCAGACAATGTCATAGTTGTTGCGCACCTGCATCACTTTATCCCCCACACGCAGGACATTGCCCTTGATGCGGATCTCATTTTTGTTCTCGTCCGGGGGGTTGAGCATCTGCTGGAGCATTTGGTTGAGATGCACGGCGCCTGTCTCCCCCTTTCGGGACGGACAGAGCACCTGAATGTCCTCCAGCGGCGAATAGTGGTACGCTCTCGGCAGACGCTCGGTATACAGACTGCAAACCGTAGCTGCCGCCGCACGGGGGGAGCGGTTCATAAAGAAAAAGTCCTTTTTGTTTTCGTTCAGCACCGGCATCTCGCCGCGCACGATCCGGTGGGCGTTGGTGACGATCAGGCTTTCCTGCGCCTGCCGAAATACCTCCGTCAGACGCACCACCGGCAGTTTGCCGGACTCGATCAGGTCATGCAGCACGTTGCCTGCGCCCACGGGAGGCAGCTGGTCGGCGTCGCCCACCAAAACCAGACGGCACCCGAAGGGCAGCGCCTTGAGCAGGCTGGAGAAAACATAGATATCCACCATGGACAGCTCGTCCACGATCAGGGCATTGGCGTCGATGGGATTGCGTTCATTGCGTTGAAACTGCGGGTGGTCGCTCTCGTCCCACTCCACCTCCAGCAGACGGTGCAGTGTCTTGGCTTCTCTCCCCGTGACCTCGCTCATACGCTTGGCGGCTCGTCCCGTGGGCGCCGCCAGCGCCACATCCAGACCCTGCTCCTCATACAGGCGCAGAATCCCCTTGAGCGCCGTGGTCTTGCCCGTGCCGGGACCGCCGGTCAGGATCAGCAGTCCACGCTCTGCCGCAATGCGGATGGCTTCCCGCTGCTTGTCCGCATAGGTCACCGACTCCTTTTCCTCCGCCATGCATATCTCCTCCATCAGGGTACTGCGTACCGCAGGGGGAAACTGCAATTTCATCAGCATATGGTCAGCGGCACTGCGTTCCGCCTCAAAAACACGGGGCAAAAATACGAACGCCTTGCCGTTCATTTTCTGTTCTACGAGCCTGCCGCACTCCACCAGCGCATCCACCGCCTCGCTGACCGTTTGGGCGGACGTGTGCAGCAGCTCGGCGCAGGGGGTGTAGAGTTTTTCCCGGGGCAGGCAGGTGTGTCCGTTGGACAAATTGTGCCGCACCGCATGGACGACCCCCGCCATGGTGCGCAGCTTTTCGTTGGGACTGTCCTGCATGGCCGAAGCGATGGCATCGGCACGCTCAAAGCTGATGCCGATATTTTCCTCGCACAGACAGTAGGGGTCGGCAGTGACCTTTTCCACCGCATTGGAGCCGAACAGGCGAAACACACGGATGCACTCCGACGCCGTCATGCCGAACCGCTCCAGCGCAATCATCACCTCACGCACGGCGAACTGCTCCTTGAACCGCTGGCAGATTTCCATCGCCTTTCCGGGAGAAATCCCCCGCACACGAGCAAGGCGATTGGGATGATTTTCCAGCACATCGAACGCATCCTCGCCGAACATCTCCACGATCTTGACCGCCGTTGCGGGACCGACGCCCTTGATGGCGCCGCTGGACAGATAGTGCAGCAGATCCGCCGCAGTGGACGGCATCTTGCGCTCGCACAGCTCCGCCTTGAACTGCCGCCCGAAGGAGGGATGAAAGTCCCAGCGCCCCATCAGCCGCAGCTCCTCTCCCGGCGCCACGGCAGGCAGTACGCCCACCACGGTCTGCAAATCGCCGGACACGTTCAGCTCCAGCACCGTGAAGCCGTTTTCGTCGTTGCGAAAGGTGATGTCCTCCACGCTGCCTCGCAATTCAGTTTTTTCCGCATCGGTTGGATAGGCCATGAATCAACGTCCCTCTTGCAATCTTTCCAATAGTTTCGGCAGCTCCTGCGCCGAACAGCAGTACATATCCTCCACACTGCGGCAGAACTTGATGCAGTCCCGCCTTTGCTCCTCGTTCATCCCCGCATCCAGCGCAATCAGACAACTCTGCCCACGCAGACCCAGAATTTGCAGGCGGATATGCTGGGCATACAGCTCCTCGACCACATCGCCGTCCGATCGGGAGAACGGCAAAACAAGCAAAAGTCTTGTGCGTTTCCTCGGTTTCAGAACCCGCAGGATCAGAAAATAGCTGATCGCCGCAATGCCCAAAAAGCAGACAGCCAAAAGCAGTGCATTCCATATTTCGTTTGCCATAATAGAATCACCCATTTACAGTGTATGCAAATGGGTGGAAGGGGTTCTTTATGCCTGCATCGCTTTTTCAAACAGCGGCAGTACGCCGTAATTGTCCGGCGTATGGGGCGGAAGCTGATACAGACAGTGCCCCGGAAATTCGTTGCCCTCGACCAGCACGGGACCGTCGGGCGTCACCGCCAGATCCCAGCCCACATAGCCCACCTGCGGCACCACCTGCGCCGCCTTCTTGGCGAATGCCACGCACTGCTCCCACAAGGGGATGGGATAACCCACAAAGGGTACGCCCGTGATGGGATGGGACGCATACACTTCGTTCTTGGCATCCACGGCATTATATTGCAGCTTGCCGGTTTCCACATCAATGCGTGTCATCATGCCGCCGTTGAGAAAATTATCCACCCGTCCGCCGTTGCCGATGCGGCAGATGGCCAGCACCAGTGTGACGGTGTGTCCGTTGTTCAGCGTGACCATGCGCAGCGTGTTGATGGCGTCGGGGTACAATTTCGCCATGTCGGGATGCTGGAGGATCTTCTCCTCCAAAAGTCCCGTGCCCATGTCCTGCAAGTGCTTATAAAACGAAGAAAAATCCGTGTAATCGGCGGGTCGAAGCATTTCCACGCCCTTGCCGCACATCCCGTCCCGGGGCTTTGCCACGATCTCGTCCTTGCCCGCACAGAACCTGCGCAGCTTTTCCGCCTCGGCGCCGAGGTCAAAGCCGTCGGCATCGGGCTTTTCGATGCGCATCCAATCCCTGCCGAGAAATTCCGCAAAACGCTCGTTAAACTCGTCCTTGTTTTCAAAAATATGGCGGTAGGCGGCGTCGTTGTAGCGGGCGACCAACCTGTCGTTGACACCCCGTGTGACATAGGTTTTGCGCTGTTTGGCGTTGGCACGCTCCATTTTGAACAGCTCGTAGTCCGTATACCCCGCCTGATAGCGCACACCGCACCAGATCATGTCCAGCATCACAAGCCCTTTCGGCTTGCCGCTGCGCTCGGCTACAATCTGCGCCAAATCTCCCATGGAGGAGAAACTCATTTTTTTCACACGGGAGACGATATATTTCCATTTGCCCATAGTTACACCAGCTTTTTGAAATCAGTCAAAGAAAGATGAGCAGACCTGTAAGCCGGGTTCTGTCGTTTAAGGCAATCATCTTTCTACGCCTGCCGTTGCCGACAGGCTCTCGCCATCTTTCGGGGACTGCGCCGAGCAAGCGTCTGCCCCTGTCGATGTTGCTCCGGATAGGGTTTACAGGGCCATGCCGTCTCCGGCATGCCGGTGAGCTCTTACCTCGCCTTTCCACCCTTACCTGCCAAAGGCAGGCGGTATATCTCTGTTGCACTTTCCCTAAGGTCACCCTCGGCGGCCGTTAGCCGTTATCCTGCTCTGCGGAGCCCGGACTTTCCTCACGCATGGAGACTCCATGCCCGCGACTGCCCAGTCTGCTCATCCTGTCTATTTTATAGGATTTTATTGTATATGTCAAACGTTCCGTTTAAATTTTTTCCCGAATTGCGCAATTTTTTCAAAAAAGTTTCCGATTTCTGAAAAAGCCTATTGAGTATTGCCGGAAAAAGTAGTATAATTATATTTGTATCTTTATAATTTTGGCAAAGGATGTCCGGCATGACAGTGAAAATTATACACCGTGGTTTCAACTTTTCTCAGGACGGTCCGGGCAATCGTCTTGTATACCATTTGCAGGGCTGTACCATGCACTGTCCGTGGTGTTCCAACCCCGAAAGCATTGCTCCGGACGGGTGCATCTTAGCGACAGACAGCGCCGCCGATGCCCTGTGCCCCTACGGCGCCGTGCGGGACGGCCAGCCCGACGCCGAGCGGTGCAAAGACTGTGAAAAGCCCTGCCTGTCCCGGCACAGTGCGCATCTCAAATTCAGCTGTACCGAGCGCACGGTGGAGGACGTCCTGCGGGAGATCGACAGCTCCCGGATGCTCTTTTTTGACGGCGGCGGCGTCACCTTTACCGGCGGTGAAGCAACGCTGCAGTTCGATGCGCTGTGCGCCATGCTGACCGCCCTGAAAGAAAAGGGCATTCACACTGCGCTGGAAACCAACGGCAGTCACCGAGATCTGCCGGCGCTGTTTGACAAAATCGACTATCTGATCATGGACTGCAAGCACTGGGACGAGGACGCCCACCGGCGTGTGATCGGCTGCGGAAACCGCCAAACGCTGGACAACATCCGCAAGGCATCACAAGCGCGCACCCAGCTTTTGGTGCGCATCCCCCTCATCGGCGGCTTCAACAGCAGTCCCGCCGACGCCGAGGGCTTTGCCGAGGCGCTGTCCTTCCTCGGCAGCGAACAGTGCGTGGAGGTACTGCGCTACCACGAATACGGCAAGGACAAATGGAAGCAGTGCGGCATGGCGTACACCATGCAGGACGCTTTCGTTTCCGACGATGCGTTCCGCACGTTCTGCAAGATCTTGGCGGACAGCGGACTGCATCTGATAAAGACATAAAAGAACACGGAAAGGTTGTTGAAAATATGGTTTATTCTGCACAGAAAATCTCCGATATGGCCAAGGCGCTCTTTAAAGAAGAGCGTGCCATCCCCCGTTTGGACGGCTGGTTCCTCGCAAGAGAAGCCGCCCGCCGCTCCGACGAAGCCCATCCCGATGCCTCCAAAGAAATGCAAGCGGCGTACGCCCTTGCGCAGATCGTGCGTGATCTGCCCATCTCCTTGAGCGACAACGCCGTCTTTGCCGGCACCCAGCGGGACGCCTTTGCCCGCACCTATGCTTTGATCAACCCCGCTTTCCAAGTGGAGACTTTCTCGGGCTACTGCGACCCGACGGCGATTTTTGACGACATCGAGCCCAGCGAAACCTTCCCGAAGGAGCGCATCGAGTCTCTGCGGGAGTACACCAAGCAGGGCGACTATGTGCGCTCGCTGACCGAAGTTTACGCCGAAAACGAAACCTACACCGCCGAGGTGGCGTTCTTCATCGAGCAGGTCACC
Organism: Oscillospiraceae bacterium; assembly: GCA_029012165.1. GTDB lineage: Bacteria > Bacillota > Clostridia > Oscillospirales > Acutalibacteraceae > UBA1425. The sequence goes on from JAQXLO010000227.1 coordinate 11,028, forward strand.
GGACATCTGATCCCCGACTTCCGTCCGGCACTCAAATACGGCGTTCAAAAGCTCGCCGAGGACGTGCGTGCCAACATGGCCAAGGAGACCGACAAAGAAAAGATCGAGACCTTTGAAGCGATCCTGATGGCGATGGACTGCGCCGTTGTCCTCGCCAACCGCTACGCCGACCTCGCCGCCGAACAGGCCAAGACTGCCTGCGAGGAGCGCAAAGCCCACCTTGCCCTGCTGGAAAAGACACTGCGCAAGGTTCCCTTGATGGGTGCGGACGACCTGTTTGAAGCGATGCAGTCCTACATCCTGCTGTGGCAGTGTATGTGTCTGGAGCAGGCACCGAATCCCTTCGCCTTCTCCGTGGGCAACGCCGACCGCATCTTTGAGCCGTACCGTGCCAAGTGCGGCGCCTCCCGAGAAGATACCACGGCACTGTTTGAGCATTTCCTCACCTTCTACAACGTGGGCGACCGCAGCTGGGCGATCAGCCAGAACGTCCTGCTGGGCGGCAAAGATGCCGACGGCAGCGACCTGACCAACGAAACCACCTACGCCATTCTTGATGCGTACTACGATATGAACCTGCCCCAGCCCATCCTTTCGGTGAAGCTGCACAAGAACACCCCCGATGCGCTGTACGAAGCCATGGGCAAGTTCTTCTTCACCCCGGGCTGTCTGACGCCCTCGCTGTTCAACGACGATGCCATGTTCGTTGCCTTGGGCAGAAACGGCGTCGTAAAAGAGGATTTGGCAGACTACTCCGTCGCCGGCTGTCAGGAGCCGCTGATCATGGGCAGGGACAACGCCAACACCACCAACAGCTGGTTCAACCTGCCGAAAATTTTGGAGCTGACCCTCAACGACGGCAAGTCGCTCATTACGGGCGCTGAAATCGGCACCGTGTGCGAAAAAACCGACGCCCTCACGAGACTGAAAAATATCCGTGCGGACTTCTACAAGAACGCCGAGCACTACGCCGAGCTGATGACCAAGGCCGCCAACGGCGCTTCCGTGGCGCTGTCCAACCTGCGTGTGCCGTTCCTGTCCGCATTCATGGGCGGCATCGACAGCGGCATTGACACCCGTCATCCCACCCGTCAGGGCACCAAATACAACGGCAGCGGCTGTCTGATCCACGGTCTGTCCGTCGTCGCCGACTCCTTTGTCGCCATCGACAAGCTGGTCGAGGAACGCCCCGAGGACGCCGAAAACCTCCTGGACGCCCTGCGCAAAAACTTCGAGGGCTACGACGAGCTGCACGGCTTCCTTGCCGCCTGCCCGAAGTTCGGCAACAACGACGACACCGCCGACCAAGAGGCTGTGGAGATCGCCAACCGCATCTCCGACCTCATCGCATCCAAAAAGAATTACCTCGGCAACCCCTTCCGTCCCGACTGGAGCAGCCCCTCCACCCATCTGCTGTACGGCTACTGGGTCGGCGCCACGCCTGACGGACGTTCCGCCCGGGAACAGGTCAACTACGGTGTGGACCCGCTGTTCGGCGAAGCCGGCAACGGTCTGGGCTTCCGCATCCTGTCCACCATGAAGCTGCCCTTTGAGAAATTCAACGGCGGCTACGCCTCCCACTTCGGCATCGACCCCAAGTTCTTCCGCAGTGAAAGCAACGAGGAAAAGGGTCTCGAATTCAAAAAGCATATCTTCGAGCCGCTGTTCTTCAACCCCGGCAACGACAAGGTTTCCCCCTTCTATCTGTACGTCAACGTGACCACGCCCGAGATTTTGCGCAAGGTGCTCGCCAATCCCAAGAAGTACGCCCCCAACGGCGTGTACATCATGCGCATCCACGGCACCTTCGTCAACTTCCTTGACCTGTCCCCCGCCATCCAGCAGGACATCATCCAGCGTCTGGATCTCGGCTCCACCTGCCTTTGCTGACTTTTGAGGACGGATATATGAATGTTTTAGGTTTGGATATCGGCACCACCACCCTGTGCGCCGTCATCACGGACAGTGACAGCGGCGCCGTCCTTTGCGCACGCACCGCTCCCAACGGAACGGATCTTGCGAACACCGCAGACTATGAGCGTGCCCAGCAGCCGGACGTGATTTTGAAGCGCTGTCTCGCCCTCGCAGAGGAACTGTGCGAACAGTATGCGCCCGTGGCCGCCATCGGCGTGACGGGACAGATGCACGGCATCGTCTACATCGACCGGGACGGCAAGGCCGTTTCGCCCCTGTACACATGGCAGGACGAGAGCGGCAACCAGCCTTTTTCCGGCACGGAAAGCTATGCCGCACACCTTTCCGCCCTCACGGGCTATAAAATGGCCAGCGGCTTCGGTCTTTGCACCTGCTATGTGCACACGGTGCAGAACCGTGTCCCCGAGGGTGCGGTATGCATCTGCACCATCCACGACTATGTGGCCATGCATCTTGCCGGGCGCACCACGCCCGTGATGCACACCTCCGACGCCGCCAGCTTCGGACTTTTCGACCTCAAGGCACTCTCCTTCGACACCGCCGCCATCAAAAAAGCAGGGCTTTCCGCCGCACTTCTGCCCGAAGTGGTCAGGGATTTCACCGTCATCGGCACCTACAACGGCATCCCCGTGACCTGCGCCATCGGCGACAATCAGGCCAGCTTTATCGGCTCCGTGTCCGACATGGAAAACAGCGTCCTGGTCAACATGGGCACCGGCGGTCAGGTCTCGTTCCTGACGGGCAGTGCCGAGGATCCCGGACTGGAGGTTCGTCCGTGCTGCGGCGACAAATACATCTGCGTGGGCGCCTCCCTTTGCGGCGGACGGGCATTCGCCTGTCTGGAAAAGTTCCTGCGCTCCTGTGCGGAAATTGCCACCGGGCAAAAGATCGATTCCGCCTATCCCGGCATGGATCGCTTTCTTGCCGGTGTACCCAGCGTGAGCGACCCGCTGACTGTGGACACCCGCTTCGCCGGCACCCGGGAAGCCCCCGCTCTGCGTGGCAGCATCCAAAATATCGGCACCGAAAACTTTACCGCCCGGCACCTCATCCTCGGCACCATGGAGGGCATCGTGGCGGAGCTTTTAGATATGTATAACGCTTCCGACCACGCCGAACACGCCACCCTTGTCTGCTCGGGCAACGGTCTGCGTAAAAATGACGCACTGCGCAATCTGTTCGGTCTGCGCTTCGGTATGCAGACCGTCACTCCCGTTCACAAGGAAGAGGCCGCCTACGGCGCAGCGCTGTCCGCCCTCACGGCGGCAGGACTCAAGGACAGCCTGTCCCATGCACAGGCGCTGATCCAATATCAAAAATAAGGAGACCATTATGGACTACAGCAAACTGCATTTGGAAACCAACTGCCTGCACGCAGGCTATACGCCCAAAAACGGTGAACCCCGTGTTGTGCCCATCGTGCAAAGCACCACCTATAAATACGAATCCTCCGACGCCATGGGCAAGCTTTTCGATTTGGAAGCGGACGGCTATTTCTACACGAGACTGGCCAACCCCACCAACGACGCTGTCGCCGCAAAGATCGCCGCACTGGAGGGCGGTGTTGCCTCCGTGCTGACCTCCTCCGGGCAGGCTGCCTCGTTCTATTCCGTATTCAACATTGCCGGCGCAGGCGATCACGTCGTTGCGTCCGCCGCCATCTACGGCGGTACGTTCAACCTCTTCTCCGTCACGATGAAGAAGCTGGGCGTGGACTTCACCTTTGTCTCTCCCGACGCAACGCCCGAGGAGCTGGATGCCGCTTTTCGCCCCAATACCAAGGCCGTATTTGCGGAGACCCTGTCCAACCCCTCCCTGACCGTTCTCGACATCGAGCTGTTTGCAAACGCCGCACACAAGCACGGCGTTCCGCTGATCGTGGACAACACCTTCCCCACGCCCGTCCACTGCCGTCCCTTCCTGCACGGCGCCGACATCGTGACCCACTCCACCACCAAATACATGGATGGTCACGCCACACAGGTGGGCGGCGTCATCGTGGACAGCGGCAATTTCGACTGGACGCAGAACGACAAGTTCCCGGGTCTGACCACGCCGGACGAGTCCTACCACGGTGTCACCTACACAGAACGCTTCGGCAAGGGCGCCTACATCACCAAGTGCGTTGTCCAGCTCATGCGTGATCTCGGCTCCATCCCCTCCCCGCACAACTCGTTTCTTTTGAACCTCGGCTTGGAAACACTGCCGCTTCGTGTGGAGCGTCACTGCGAAAACGCACAGCGTGTTGCGGAATACTTGCAATCGCACGAAAAGGTTGCGTGGGTAAACTATCCCGGTCTGCCCGGCAACAAGTACCACGAGCGTGCCAAAAAATATATGCCCAACGGCACCAGCGGCGTCATCTCCTTCGGCATCAAGGGCGGTCGTGCGGCGGCCACGGTTTTCCAGGACAGCCTGCGCCTTGCCACCATCGCCACCCATGTCGCCGACTGCCGCACCTGCGTGCTGTACCCCGCCGGCACTACCCACCGTCAGCTGACCGCCGAACAGCTGGTCGCCTGCGGTGTCCCGGACGATCTGCTGCGTTTGTCTGTCGGCATCGAACACATTGACGATATCTTGGCCGATCTCGAACAGGCGCTGGCAAAATGCTGACGAATCAAAACCGAAGGATGTGATCTGTCTTGGCTGTCAAAAAATGGATTGTTGCCGGCGGCGACAAGGATTTGGCTGCCCACTTCGCCCAGAAGTACAGTCTGAACCCCTTTGCCGCACTGCTGGCGGTATCCAGAGGTATTTGCACCGATGCACAGATGCAGTCCTTCTTCAACGACGCCGAGCCTGTCCTGTCCGACCCCTTTTCCTACAAGGACATGGACAAGGCGGTGGATCGGATCAACGACGCCATCGACCGCTTCGAGTGTATCGCCATCTTCGGCGACTACGATGCGGACGGCGTGACCGCCACTGCACTGCTGAGCAGCTACCTCGCCCTGCGTGAAGCCAACTTTTTCTATATGCTCCCCGACCGTGCGGAGGGCTACGGTCTGTCCGAGACCGTGATCGACCGCCTGCACGAACAGGGTGCCAAATTGATCATCACCGTGGACAACGGCATCAACTCCGTCCGTGAGGCTGCCTACGCCAAAAGTCTGGGCATCGACATGGTCATCACCGACCACCACCACGTCGGAGACGAGCTGCCCGACGCCGTTGCCGTCGTCAACCCCCACAGACCCGACTGTCCCGGCCGCTTCAAGGAGCTGGCAGGGGTCGGCGTGGCGTTCAAGCTTGTCTGTGCACTGGAGGGCGGCGAAGCGGACGACACGCTTTTGGAGGAATTTGCCGACCTCGCCGCCATCGGCACGGTGGCGGATATCGTGCCCCTTGTGGGCGAAAACCGCACGCTGGTCAAGTACGGTGTGCGTGCCATGATCCACAATCCCCGCCCCGGCATCCTCGCCATGCGGGAAGCCGCCGGCAACACAGATAAACCTCTGCACTCCACCGCCGTGGCGTTCACCCTGTCCCCCCGTCTCAATGCGGCGGGCAGAATGGGTTCCGCCATGCGTGCGCTGGAACTGCTTTTGTGCGACGATACGGACATCGCCGCAGACCTTGCCCGGAGGATAGAAGCCGCCAACAGCGAACGGCAACAGACGGAACAGCAGATTCTGCAAAAGGCGGAACAGCAGCTGCTTTCCGACCCCGACCGGCTGCACGATCGTGTACTGGTCTGCGACGGCGAAGGCTGGCATCAGGGCGTCATCGGCATCGTTGCCTCCCGCATCGTGGAAAAATACGGCAAGCCCTGCATCATCATCTCCCGAAACGGCGACAGCGCCAAGGGTTCGGGCAGAAGTCTGGAGGGCTTTTCCCTGTACGATGCGCTCAAAGCCTGTGAATCCGTCCTTGACCAGTTCGGCGGGCACACCCTCGCCGCCGGTCTTTCCCTGCCGTGCCGAAACATCGGCGCATTCCGCCGCACCATCAACGCATACGCCGCAAAGCTCGAAATGCCTTTCCCCATCCAGCACATTGATATGCGGCTGAACCCCAAGTACATCCAGACGGATATTCTCGATGCGCTGAATGCCTTGGAGCCCTTCGGTGCCGGCAATCCGAAGCCGGTCTTTGGGCTGTTTTCCATGCATTTGGACAGCATCACCCCCCTTTCCGGCGGCAAGCATATCCGTCTGAACCTTTCCAAAAAAGGAACAAAAGTCACGGCACTGCGCTTCGGCGTTTCTCCCGAGGCTTTTCCTTTTCCCGCAGGCAGCACCATTGACCTCGCCGTCACCCTCGACAGCAACACCTATATGGGCGAGACCAAGGTCAGCATTCAGGTGCGCTGCGTGCGTTTTTCCGCCCTGTCGCAGGAAGACTATTTCAGCGGATTGCGCCGCTATGAAAATATACAAAGAAACGAATCCGTTTCCTGT
>JAQXLO010000228.1 GCA_029012165.1 Oscillospiraceae bacterium
TTCCCCTTGGAAACGCAGGAAAGAAAAGAGACCGTCCGAGGCACGGAGTACACCGTGTTTTGGAGAGGTCCCGATGTGGTGGACATCACGCCCAGAGGCGATCATGTGCGACTGTACCAGCGAGATAACCGCATCCCGAAGTATTATCCGACTGCGGACGATGTGGTATATACAGGTGCCGCAAACTACGGGCCGACCCAGCAAAAGACCGTCGTAAAGGATGGAACCAAATGAAAACGACAAAAAAGCTCCTTGCGCTCTTTCTGTCGGTGATTCTAATGGCATTCTGTTTTCCCCTGTGCAGCTTTGCCGTATACTTTGACGAGGAAGCTGAACAGGAAAACGCTGTCAATTTTCTTGTGCTCGGCGATTCTATTGCTGAGGGTTACGGCGTGCGCAACGCTTCACAAGCGGCCTACGCACGCATCGTTGCCGATACAAACGGATATAATTACCGCAACTTTGCACGAATGGCGCATGATACCGCAGACCTCCTTTATGAAATCACGAGTATCGAAACCATTGTCGAGAGTGTTCGCTGGGCGGATATCATCCACATCTCTACGGGTTCCAACAATTATCTTGCCAGTCCCGATGTTGTATCCATTGCCATCGGCGCACTGCTCGGTGTCAACAACAAACGGCTCGATGCGATTGCCAACGAAGTCTATGCGGATTATCTGAAAATCTACGACAGAATCCGTGAACTCAATCCAAACGCAACCATTATCATGGACACCGTCTATTGCGCATGGAACGGCATCGGTCATATCCCCTTTATCAAAGCTGCAAATCGTGTAAACGAAAAGCTTCACGCACTCCAAAAAGAGCATGGGGATATAATCCTCTTTGATTTGGATTCTATCATCACAGGTCATCCCGAGTTGATTGCGGATGATTGTGTTCACCCAAACGCAGAAGGAAACGTTCGGATTGCCGAGGCAATGTTAAAACTCCTTTTTGAAAACGGACTCGGAGACAACACAGAGCCTGTTATTTTATGCGAGGGCATAGATTACAATTATTATGTTTTGCAATTCGGAAAAATCGGCGGTGGAATCATCGGTTTTATCGTTAAGGTTTTAACACTAAATTTCTAAATTACAAAACGGGGAGCTGTCATACAAAACAGCTCCCCGTTTTCTATTGGATTTACGCTTCGATACCGGCAGCCGCCAGCGTCTTTGCAGCAAGGGCGTTATCCTCCACCCGCAGGATGATACACGCCTTGCCCTGACTTTTGGACAGGAAAGCATAGGAATAAGCAAGGCTCAGGTTATTGTCCGCCAGAACAGACAAGATCTTTGTCAGACTGCCCGGTGCGTCCGGCACGGTCACAGCCAAAACGTCCGTCAGGCTGCATACCCAACCCTTGTCACGCAGCAGTTTTGCCGTTTGCTCCGGCTGATCCACAATGATGCGCAGAACACCGTAGTCCTGTGCCTCGGCGATAGAGAGTGCAAGCAGGTCAATTTTATAAACAGCCAGTACATTGACCAGTTCAGAAAGCTGACCCGGTTTGTTTTCGAGAAAAATAGAAAGCTGACTTACGACCATAGTTGTGCTCCTTTCGATCAATAAAGCTTGCGCTTATCAACAACACGGACAGCTTTGCCTTCGCTGCGTGTAATGGATTTCGGGGCAACAAGATGAACTTTTGCACTGATGCCCAGCATGGCGCGCAGCGCCGCAATGATCTCCTTCTCCTTGTTGGCGATGGCAGCCACGGAATCCGCAAACAGTGCATCCGTCATTTCTACCTCGATGTCAAACGTATCCGTGTTGTTGACACGGTCGATGATGATCTGGTAGTTGGCGGGCATTCCCTGATTCAAGAGAACCGTCTCAATCTGGGACGGGAATACGTTGACGCCCCGGATGATCAACATATCATCGGAACGACCCATGGGCTTGGACATACGGATATGTGTACGGCCGCAGGAACAGGGTGTCGGGTTCAGCACGCAGATATCCCTTGTACGGTAACGAATCATGGGGAAGGCTTCCTTGGTAATGGAGGTAAAAACAAGCTCGCCCTTGGAACCCTCCGGCAGGACTTCGCCTGTCTCAGGGTCGATAATCTCCACGATGAAGTGATCCTCGTTGACGTGCATACCCTTTTGCTCCTCGCATTCAAAGGAAACGCCGGGGCCGCTGAGTTCCGTCAAGCCGTAAATATCGTAGGCTTTGATGCCAAGTTTATCTTCGATGTCGTGGCGCATCTCCTCCGTCCACGCCTCTGCGCCGAAGATGCCTGCACGCAGTTTCAAACGGTCACGAACGCCGGATTCAATGGCAGATTCAGCCAGATACAGTGCATAGGAAGGCGTGCAGCAAAGGATGGTCGCCTCCAAATCCTCCATAAACTGCAGCTGACGCTCCGTGTTGCCGGAGGACATGGGCAATGTCAGAGAGCCGACCTTATGAGAGCCGCCATTCAGACCGGGGCCGCCGGTAAATAAGCCGTAACCGTAACAAACCTGCACAACATCCTCGTTGGAGCCGCCTGCCGCAACGATCGCACGGGCACAGCAGTCCTCCCAAAGGTCAATGTCGTGCTGTGTATAAAATGCTACGACACGTCTGCCGGTGGTGCCGGAGGTGGACTGGATGCGAACGCAATCCTTCAAAGGCTTGGCAAGCAAGCCGTAGGGATAGGCGTCACGAAGGTCGTTCTTGCTCAAAAACGGAAGCTTGTGCAGATCCTCGATGCCATGGATATCCTCCGGCGTTACGCCGGCCTGCTCCATCTTGGCACGGTAATACGGCACGTTTTCGTAAACGTGATGGATCTGCTGCACAAGACGCTCACTTTGCAGCGCCTTGAGTTGTTCGCGGGGCATGGTTTCAATTTCCGGTTGATAATACTTTCCCATTTTAACCATTCCTTTCTTTCATGCGTTTCGGCAAACCCGATCCGCACTGCATTCAGTATATTGCAGATCATCCGTGATCTGCAAGGATCCTTTGCAGGATCTCTTCATCCGCCGGACAAAAATCATACGCCGCAATCTCCGACGGTTGAATATAAGTGATCGCTTGGTGCTCCAGCAGTTTCGGTACGCCGGATACAATCGAAGTTTCAAAAATGGTCAGGTGCACGCAGATATCCGGGTAGGTGTGCACAAGCTCCATATAGATGCATTCAGGGTTCACCTCGATGTCCAGCTCTTCCCTGCATTCCCGAATCAGCGCCTGCCGCTTGGTTTCCCCGGGTTCCACTTTGCCGCCGACAAACTCCCACAAAAGCCCTCTGGCTTTATGTGCCGGTCTTTGGCAAATTAAAAAACGATCTCCCTGCCAAATCAAAGCCGCCACGACCTCGACCATGTCAGCCTCTCTTTCTGCGCAGAACCGGGACACTGGGACGCTTCTGCGTGTACATCTCCCCTGTTTCCAGATAGATCTGCGTTTGGAAATCCGGCTTCCCGTCCACAAGGTCTATGATCCTTGCGCCACGAGGGAAGCCCTCCAGCCCATAGCACTGATAGCCGGTTCCTCTGCCATAGCAAAGGCGGATACCGTGCAGTGTGCCCTCAAAATCGTTGATGTGGTCGTGTCCGACAAACATCCCACGCATTTTACCCGTTCGTGCCATCGCTGAAAACAGGCCGTCGTTGTAGCGTGTAGCGCACACAGCCTCCATGTTGTATCCCTTACAGGGTTCATAATCCCACACTTCCAGATACTCCGGGATCGGCACATGAAAAAATGCCAACTCACTGTGCGCCGCAGGCAAGGCGGCGGAAGTTTTTCTGTACCAGTCCAGCTGTCCGGGAAGAAATTCCCCGGTGTGTGAATCCATAAAAAACAACGTCCAGGAATCGCCCACCGACACAGCGTAGTTGCCGTGTCCCTCTGCCGAGCTGTCGCCCAGCTCAAACAGAGAGTAGGGACGGTTTAGAAGCATATGTGCAAAGGTGTCCCGTCCGATCTTGTCCCCGTCGTGGTTGCCGAGAACCGGCGCCCACGGAACGGCGCACGACTCCAGCACATCGCACAGCGCCTGCATGGCGTCCACGTCGTCCATGGTCTCGCCCCACGTCAGATCCCCGGTGATCGCCAGCAAGTCCGGCTTCGTATCTTGGACTGTCTGGCGAACCAAAGAAAGCGTTTGCGCAAACTCCTTCGGGCGCTCCGTTGTGATCAAATGCAGATCGGTCAGCTGGCAGATCCGAAAATGTCCGTC
>JAQXLO010000229.1 GCA_029012165.1 Oscillospiraceae bacterium
TGCAAACGCATCATAGCCGATAAACTCCACCGTGTCGGGCATGGAAACCGACCGCAGACACCGTTTGTTCTCAAAGGCAAAGTCACCGATGCCGACAACCGTATGCCCCTGCACGGTCTGCGGAATCTCGCAGTTTCGTTCCCATCCGACATAGCGGCGGATCACCGCATTTTCCCCGTCCAGTTCGTACTCGTACATTGCATCCGGATCCCCCGCCATAAATGCCTGCGCGGAAAAAGCCGTTGCCAGCAGACAGAAAAGCATGGCAAAGACAGAAAGCTTTTTACACATTTTATTCTCCTCCTTGCTTTTGCAAAATCCAACCGACGCTCATTTTGTATCGGAACAGCGGCAATAAATGACTGCATAGATATGCCCGTGCAATGTATATCCCGCAACTTCATTAAAACAAATTTTCATGTATTTGTCAATAATTTTTGTGCAATACGTTAAAAGCTCCCTCCGATTACACGGAGAGAGCTTTGATTACGCTTTGCGGACGATGGCGATGGGGGTCTGCTGGGATTTCTGCCCAAGGGGGTTGTCCCGGAAAATCTCCTTGCACATCTCGATATCGATGGCGGGGTCGGACACGCCCAAAATCTCACGGCCGATATCGTTGGCGTCCATGATGACGACCTTGCAGCCGATGTAGGCTTCCAGCTTCGCCGCAACGATGTCGGGATCCTTGGGCGCCAGCTTGGCGTAGTGGTTGTAGGGCGGCAGGGTGTAGTCGCAGGGGCCGTCGATCGCTCTGCCCTTGTCGCCGACGATCTTGTAGAAAACACCACGCACACCGAAAGGCTTCGTCACGGCGGAGCACAGAGCGGCAAAGAGGATCTTCGGCACGCCGATGTCCCGAATCGCCAGCTCCATCGTCCACGGACTGCCCAGCCCGATGCCGTAGGGCGATTTGTACACAAACTTGCAAAGGATGTTCGCCAGCTTCGACACCTCGATGTCGTCAATGTCAAAGGCACGTCCCTGACTGATGGCGATGATCTTTTCGCTGATGAAGATCATGTCCCCCTCCTGCAAATAGTCACGGACGTATTTGTCCAGTATATCGGGGATGCTGTCGTCCTTGACCACAACGTGGGTCTTGACCGGGTAGCGCAGGAAATCGCCGTACTTGGTGGAGATCTTCAGTTCCTTGCCCTCGTTGGGCTGTAAGTTATCCATGTTCATGCTGTAACCTCGCTTTTTCAACATTCACTCCATTGTACTCCACAATGACATTTTTTTCAATAAATAATTACAAAATCTTTGTGACATACTTTTAATTTTTCCCGCCGCCGTGCAAATTATCCCACCCCGCCACACCGGATGCGGGAAGGCGTAGTCTGTTGATGTCATCCACAGCTGTTGATGAATGGTTTGCAAATTGCCGAGCAAAATTCCGTGATAAACCAAAAATTTCTCATTTCTCCTTTGGGTGAAAGGCATCGTAGACCGCTTGCGCCGCAGGGCGGCTGATACCTTTGACGGCGCACAGATCATCGACCGTGGCATTCTTCACGGCGGCGAGGGTGCGGAAATGCTGCAAAAGCGCTTTCGCCCGGGCGGGGCCGATGCCCTCGATCTCGGTCAGGGTGGAGGAAAAGCCGCTCTTCTGGTGCTTCTTTCGGTGGTAGGCGATGGCGAAGCGGTGCACCTCCTCCTGAATTTCCGACACCAGCGTAAAGGCGCTGCGCTTGGAGGTCAGGGCGATCTCGCCGCCGTCTGCGGCAATGGCTCGGGTGCGGTGGTGGTTGTCCTTGACCATGCCAAACAGCGGCACGTCAATGCCCAGCTGTTTGAGCACAGGCTGTACGGCGTGCACCTGTCCCTGCCCGCCGTCCAGCAAAATCAGATCGGGCAGTTTGCCGAAGCCCTCGCCGCTGTCCTTTTCCTCAAGATAGTGACGGAAACGGCGTTCCAGCACCTCGGCCATGGAACCGTAGTCGTCCTGCCCGAGAAAAGTTTTGACGGAAAACCGCTTGTACGCCTGCTTCAGAGGTACGCCGTCCCGAAACACCACCATGCCGGCGACATTGTCACTGCCGGCGGTGTGGGAAATATCGTAGGCTTCGATGTATTCGGGGATGGACGGCAGTCCCAGCAGTGACGCCAGCTCCCGCAAAGCCGTTGCCTGACGGCTGATCCTGCCGGAGGACTGCATCAGTTTCTCTGCGGCATTTTTGCGGCACAGCTCCACCAGCTGCATCTGTGCGCCCCGCTGGGGCAGAACGATATGCACTCTGCGTCCCGCTTTCTCGCTGAGCCACTGCTCCATCAGCGCCGTATCCTCCATCTCGCCGTCCACTGCGATTCTCGGCGGGATGCGGCGATCCATGGAGTAGAAGCTGCGCACCAGTTCCGTGCGGCATTCGGGCAAATTTTCCGGGGTGTCCAAGAGGAAAAATTCGCTCTCGGTCAGTCTGCCCTCCCCGAAGCGCAGAACATTCAGACAGCTTTTCTCCTTTTCACTGACGATGGCGAACACATCCTGCTCCTCCACGGCGGCAGAGTAGACCTTTTGCTTGTCGGCGGAGCGTTTGATCGCCTGAATGCGATCCCGCAGACGTGCCGCTTTTTCAAATTCCAGCGCTTCGGCAGCCTGCGTCATGCGCTTCTCCAGATCCTGCAAAGCGTTTGCCGTCCCGCCCCGCAGAAACGCCAGCGCTTCGTCCACCGCTTCCCGGTATTCGGCTTCGCTGATTTTTCCGGCGCAGGGCGCACTGCACTGTTTGATGAAATAGTTCAGGCACGGTCTGCCCTTGCCGATATCCTGCGGAAACGTCTTGCCGCAGCGGGGCAGTCGGTAAATTTTCAGCGCCTCGTCCACGGAGTTATTGACGGTAAAATGGCTGGTGTAGGGGCCGATATAGGTGGCGCCATCGTCCTTTTTTTGCAAAACGGCGGAAATCATCGGCCAGCCGTCGTTCGACACCCGGATATAGCTGTAGCCCTTGTCGTCCTTGAGCAGGATGTTGTACTTCGGCGCATACTGCTTGATCAGACTGCACTCCAGCACCAGCGCTTCAAACTCGCTGTCGGTGAGGATGTAGTCAAAGTCGGCGACATTTTCCACCATACGGATGACCTTGATGCCGTGGTTGCGATGGGAACCGAAGTACTGGCTAACCCGGTTTTTCAGCGCCTTGGCCTTGCCGACATAGATGACGGTGCCCTGACGGTTTTTCATCAGATAAACACCGGGCGTCTGGGGCAGGCGCATGGCCTTTTGGCGCAGTTCGGCGAGGGAAAGCGGCTGCATCGTTGGCATGGTGCGTCTCCTTTCAAAATAGAATCCAAATAGAAAATAACCTCCGTGCGGTGAAACACGAAGGTCATTTTAGGAATGCATTACTTATTCCGCAAAGCCGGAATTGACAAGCCGTACCAGTTCGTCCACGGCCTGTTCCTCGTCGGGACCGCCGGCGATGATGCGGATCGTGGTGCCGCCCATGATGCCCAGGGAGAGCACCCCAAGCAGGCTTTTTGCATTGACACGGCGTTCTTCCTTTTCGACCCAGATAGAGGACTTGAATTCGTTCGCCTTCTGGATGAAGAATGTGGCAGGGCGGGCGTGCAGACCGACCTGATTCTGAACGGTAACGTCTTTTACAAACATAGCTTTCTATCTCCCACAAAATAAAATCTCTGCGAATACCATTACATATTATATCACAAAACTGTCCAACGTCAATAATGGAGCTTGCCAATTTCAAAGATTCGGATGGCTTCATAAAAGAGGGCGGTAGGTGGTTCAATCTTTTTGGTTATTTTGACAAGAATTCACGTCTTTTTTTATACAACATAGCCGAAAAGTGGAATACTCTTTCTTTTTCTGCGCCCGGGAAAGCGCCCGAAATTGCGGTTGACACGGGGAAACAAGCCCTTTATAATAAAAAGAAAAAGGAGGAAATGCTATGGTTGCACAGGCGAAACGAGAGTGGATTTTTGACGACATTTGTCCCACGCCCTCCTGCCACGCCTCCACCGTACTGCCGCTGGAAAACGGCGATGTGCTGGCGGCGTGGTTCGGCGGCACGGGCGAGGGCAAGGACGATGTGGACATCTGGGTGGCACGGCGCTCAAGCGGGACGTGGCTGCCGGCAGAGCGTATCTCCGCAGATCGGAACATCCCCCACTGGAACCCGGTGCTGTTCCGCCGGGAGAACGGCGACGTGATTTTGTTTTTCAAGGTGGGTAAAAAGATCGCCTACTGGCAGACGTATTTTGTCCTGTCCACCGACCTCGGCAAGACGTGGACGGCACCCCGGGAACTGGTGCCGGGAGATGTGAGCGGCGGCAGAGGTCCCGTGAAGAATAAGCCCATCCGCCTGTCCGACGGCACCGTTCTGGCGCCTGCCTCCTCGGAACAGCCGGACTGGCTGGCGTTTATGGATATCTCCAAAGACGACTGCGTCACTTGGGAAAAGCAGAGGATCATCCCCGTCCGCAAGCTTGTGGGCGGCAAGCCGGTACCCATGATCCAGCCGACCCTGTGGGAATCGGCGCCCGGCAAGGTGCACGCCCTTTTGCGCACCAGCCGTGGTCATGCTTACCGCAGTGATTCCGACGACTACGGAAAAACGTGGTGCAAGGCGTACCCCACGCAGATCAAAAATCCCAACAGCGGGCTGGATATCACCCGTCTGGAGGACGGCACGCTGATCCTCATCTCCAACCCGTCCGCCAAAAACTGGGGCGTTCGTGCGCCGTTGACGCTGATGGAATCCAAGGACAACGGCGAGACGTGGACGGAGATCCTCCTGCTGGAAAAGCGCGGAAAGCAGGGTGGTGAGTTTTCCTACCCCGCCATCGTGCACGTGGGCAATAAGCTGTACATGACCTACACATGGCAGCGCAAAAAGATCGCCTACTGGGAAGTCACCCTCGGGTGAGCCGGTCTGTTTATAATAATAAGGAAAGCACTTTTTCGGGGGAAGCACGATGCGGTACACCACGCTTTTGTTTGACGCAGACGAAACGCTGATGGATTTTCGCCGGGCGGAACAGCTGGCGCTGGCGGACGTCCTGCAGCAGCACGGACTGCCTGCGAGCAAAGACATTCTGTCGGCTTACCACACCATCAACAGCGAGCTTTGGGAGCGGTACAACCGGGGTGAGATCGAAAAAAGCGAAATCACCTCCACCCGCTTTGTGCGGCTTTTTGCCCTTCTTTCCATCCCGCTGGACGGCGTGTCGTTTAACGAGCGGTATCTCGACTGCCTTGCCCTCCACGGCGAGCTTCTGCCCGGCGCAGAAGAGCTGTGCCAAACACTTTACCGTGCAGGGTTTTCCCTGTACATCATCACAAACGGCATCGGGCGGGTACAGAAAAGCCGCTTCGCCCGCAGCGGTCTTGCGCCCTATTTCCAAGGTGTTTTCGTCTCCGAAACCATCGGCATCGGCAAACCGCACCGGGAATTTTTCGACCGTGTGCTGTCCGCCATCCCCGACAGCGACCCTTCCCGCACCTTGGTCATCGGGGACTCCCTGAGTGCCGATATCGCCGGTGGGATCGCCGCAGGTTTGGACACCTGCTGGTGCGATTTTCAAAAAACGGGGCAAGCGCATCCTGCACGGTACCGTGTGGAAAGCTTTGCCCTGCTGCAATCACTTTTGACAGGAGGTACCCTATGAACGCACAACTGCAAGCCATTTTGGACGAAAGCCGCCGCATCGTCCTTTTCAGCGGCGCCGGCACCTCCACCGAAAGCGGGATCCCCGATTTCCGCAGTGCCGACGGACTGTACAGGGAAAAGGAAAAGACATTTCCCTACCCGCCGGAAACCATTCTCAGCCGCAGCTTTTTCCAAAAGCACCCCGATATCTTTTTCGACTACTACCGCACCAAAATGCTCTATCCCGACGCCAAGCCCAACGCCTCCCACTTTGCCGCCGCCACGCTGGAGCGCCAAGGAAGACTGTCCGCCGTGGTGACGCAGAACATCGACGGACTGTATCAGCAAGCGGGCTGTACACGGGTTTTGGAGCTGCACGGCTCCGCCCTGCGCAACACCTGTATGCGCTGCGGCAAATCCGTCGGTCTGGACGCCGTGCTGCACACGCAAGGCGTGCCCCACTGCCCCTGCGGCGGGATGCTCAAGCCCGATGTGGTGCTGTATGAGGAAGCGCTGGACGAACAGACCGTGAACGAATCCGTGCGTGCCATTCGGGAGGCGGACTGTCTGCTGGTCGTCGGCACCAGTCTGACCGTCTATCCGGCGGCGGGCTTCGTGCGGTACTTTCGGGGGAAGCATTTTGTCCTCATCAATCGGGACGAAACACCAATGGATGATCTTGCCGAACTGGTTCTGCGGGAGAATGCGGGAAAAATCTTTGCCGAATTGCGCCTTTGAAGGGCATTTTTCTCTTGACAGATAAAGGAAGATTGCGTATAATCAAATTGTATATTATCATGAAGGAGTGCATTCTCATGAAATTGACAAAACGCATACTCAGCGTGTTCTTGGCGGCGCTGGTCTGTCTGTCCGCAGTGGGGC
Organism: Oscillospiraceae bacterium; assembly: GCA_029012165.1. Lineage (GTDB taxonomy): Bacteria > Bacillota > Clostridia > Oscillospirales > Acutalibacteraceae > UBA1425. The sequence continues at coordinate 6,498 of JAQXLO010000229.1, forward strand.
TGTCCGCCTCCGCCAAAAAGGCCGGCGAATTGCAGGCGGGCGATGTTTTTGCCTACGGTATGTACCCGCAGACGCTGGTCACCGACCCCGACCTTTTGGAAACGCTGGCCGGCAAGACGCCCGACGCCAACGGCGATGTGCAGATCGGTACTGCGACGTTCCGCAGATATCACTTTGAGGTGCCGGACGCCTATACCCAGAACAAAGATGCATACGAGGAGTATATCCTTGCCTACCTCAAGAAGATCTACGAGCAGTACGAGGCGTATCTCAACGCCTACGGTTTCGATGCCGATTCTTTTGACTACTGGTTCGCCTATGAGCCGATCCAGTGGCGCGTGATGGATGTACAGGAGGACGGCAATGTCCTGCTGATGGCGGAAACGGTTCTGGACGCCCGTGCCTTTACGGACAAGCCGGACTTTAACAGTTCCATCAACTGGGGAAACAGCAGCATCCGCCGGTGGCTCAACGGCACGTTCCTGAATACGGCGTTCACCGCAGAGGAACAGGCGGAGATTCTGGTCTCCACCTTGGAAAACAAGCACAACCCCGTCACCGGCACCAAGAGCGGC
>JAQXLO010000230.1 GCA_029012165.1 Oscillospiraceae bacterium
GTGCCGATGCTTGTATGCTTGCCGTTTTTTCGGGCTCGGAGTACCCTTGTACGCCTATCGCCCGAAGAAAACGGCATCGGGCATCCTTTCTCGCCAGTCTGCCAGCTTGCCGAAAATACATTTTCGACAAGCTGTACAGCCTGTTCCTCAAAAGGGAACAGGCTGTTTCATTTGACCCGGGCAGGGGAGGGGCATATTTCATTTTTTTAATGCATACAATGCAAGAGAAAGGATGATGAATATGTTCCGTGTAATAAAACGAAGGACGGCGTGCATTCAGGGATATTACAGACCGGAAAGAAAAAAGGAGCACCGCACAGAATGGATCCTGTATCTGATCTTTCTATCAGGGCTTGTGCTGGGTGCGTGGTTTGTGCGTCAGAACGGGAGTATGCTGCAAAAGTTGTTTATCCTGTTTGAAAACTATACCGCAGTACAGGCTGCGCAAACGGCGATCATTCATTTCAGCAATGCGTTTTTTAAACAGCTATTGCTGCTTTTGATTACATACATATTTGGTGTGTGTGCGGTGGGGGTTCCGTTTTTGTACGCTGTTCCCCTGTGTTATGGTGCGGGAATCGGCATGATCAGCGCATATTTGTATATGCAGTATGCCCTAAAAGGGATCGGATACTGTGCATTGCTGCTGTACCCGGGATATATCGTTTCCGTGGTTTCGACGATTTGTGCCTGTGGCAACGGAATAAAAATGTCCGAGAGCATCTTAAAAGGATTGCTGCAAATTGAAACGGCAAAGAGCTTTTCCTTCAAAAAATTGAATCTGCAATACCTGATTTTGGTAATCGTAGCCGCAGGCGGAGCGCTTCTGGATTCCGTTCTGTTTAGAATCTTTTCCGGCTATTTTCAGTTTTCCTGAGCGTCGGAAGGGGAGAGACCGCTGAGCGGATTCGCCTCCACAGCAGAGCGGAGCTGACTGTCTACAACGTGGGTGTATATCTCCGTTGTGGACAGATTTTCATGTCCGAGTATTTCCTTAAGCAGCAAAACATCCACTTGACCGTACTGATACATCAGTGTCGCCGCTGTGTGACGCAGCTTGTGTACGGAAAAGCCTTGATCGCTCAAACCGGCTTTCTTTAAGAATTTTTCCACAATATCCTGTACGGCACGTACACTGATCCGTCTGTGATTGCGGCTGATGAACAATGCGTTTCGATCTTGCAGACCGTCTGCAGGCCGGACTTGTAAATAGCGTCGAAGCGCAGATTGGCAGGCGTTGTTCAGGTAGACCGTTCGTTCTTTGTTTCCTTTGCCTAAAATGTGCATGGTGTTGTCCGATCGAATGTCTGAAAGATTCAGTCCGACCAGTTCCGACAGCCGAAGCCCGCAGTTGAGAAATAAAGTCAAAATACAGTAATCTCTTTCCCTGAAGTTCCCATCCACACATTGAAGCAGATCCTTGCTCTGATCCAACGTGAGGTATTTTGGTTGGGACTTTTTGAGTTTGGGAGATTCCAGATCCTGCAGCGGATTCTTTTCCAAATATCGCTGATCGAGAGATAGATATCTATAAAAGCGCTTGATGGATACCGCTTTGCGTGCACGAGCCGCCGAATTGTTGCCACGCTCACGCTGACAATATGCGAGAAATGCATAGGCATCTTCCAAGCGTACTGTTTTGAAAAAATCGAGATCCAGCGCATGAATGTCAATTTTATCGAACGGTGTATCCTTGGAAACCAAACCACGGCGGATCATCATAAAACGGAAAAAGATCTGAATGTCCAAGGCGTAGCCCTGAACAGTCAGATCAGATTTTCCTTTTGTAGAGATCAAATAGTTTAAATAGTCCTGTACCAGCACAGGCATCGAATTTAAAAATGTATTGTTCATATCCAATCCTTTATAAAGAAAACAAACAATTCATCCCCTAAACTGCGCAAAACATTTATTTTGCGCAGTTGGAGGTGTTTCTTTCGCCTTTCTCAGTCGATCATGGCTTCAAAGGCTTGTCGGATATTGCGCACTCCGATGATCTCAATTTGTTCAAACAGTTCAGGTGAAACAGACTTTAAATTGTAATGCGGAATCACGCAGCGTGAAAAGCCCAGTCGTGCCGCTTCACGAATTCGCTGTGAACACGCATTGACGGAGCGAATCTCGCCGCCAAGACCGATTTCGCCGAATGCCAATGCATCGTCCCTGACCGGCACATCCTTTAAACTGGAAACCAGTGCCAACGCAACCGATAGATCAGAGGCAGGCTCGTCCAAGCGAAGCCCTCCGACCACGTTAATATAGGCGTCCATGTTCCCGAAGAAATACCCGACTCTTTTTTCCAGAACCGCCAAAAGCATGGACAGTCGATTGTAGTCGAATCCCGTCGTCATTCGGCGTGGATTGCCAAAGCCGGTTTGAGACACCAGTCCCTGCACCTCGGCCAGAAGCGGTCTGGTTCCCTCCATAAGACACGCAACACAGCTCCCGGAGGTGTTTTGTGGACGCCCGGCGATCATCGTCAACGAGGGATTCTCCACCTCGCACAGCCCCCTGTCCTGCATCTCAAATACGCCGATTTCATTTGTGGAACCATAGCGGTTTTTTACGGCACGAAGGATACGGAAGGAAAGATTGCGTTCCCCCTCAAAATATAGCACCGCATCCACAATATGTTCCAGCACTTTGGGACCGGCTATATTGCCATCTTTGTTGACGTGTCCAACCAGAAACAACGGAATATCTAAAGACTTTGCGGCACGCATCAAAAGGTTTGTGGATTCACGCACCTGTGTGATACTGCCGGGTGAAGAAGTCAGTTCGTCAATGCACATGGTCTGGATAGAGTCAATGATCACCAGTCCCGGCTTTGCGGAGCGAATATACTCCACGATAAGCTGAACATCTGTTTCACATAAAATTTTCAGGTTATCTGTGTGCACTTGCAGACGCTCTGCACGCATCTTGATTTGATGAGCGGACTCTTCGCCGGAGACATATAAAATTTCCAGCGTGTCCCCGATCTTTTCGCAGATTTGCAGCAGAATAGTGGATTTGCCGATTCCGGGATCGCCGCTCAAAAGCACCAAAGAACCCTTGACAATTCCGCCGCCCAAGACACGATCCAGTTCGCTCAGACCGGTGCAATAGCGGTGCTCCGTGTCCTGCGTTTCAATTTCGGACAGCTTGGATGCGTGTGCCATACCGCTGACTTTTTTGGCAGGGCTGCCTTTGGAAGCGCTTTGCACACTGCGCACTTCTTCAGACATGGTGTTCCACTCCCCGCATCCTGGACAGCAGCCGTACCACTTTTGGGATTCATGTCCGCACTGTGCGCAAACATAAAGTGCTTTTACTTTTCCTGCCATTTAAACTTCCTCCGCATTGCTGAAGTAATTCAATATACCATTAAAAATAGACATCGCCATTTGCTGTTGGTATGTTTCTGTTTTCAAAAGCGCTGTTTCTGTTGTGTTGGACAAAAAACCGCACTCTACCATCACGGCAGGTCGCTGTGCATGATAGAGTAAATAGATCTCTGTACCGCTTTTTTTCGTTTCCCGTGTATTGTCCGGCTGAAGATTTGAAATCACAGCCTGTTGAATGCAGCTTGCCAGCACTGCGCTTTGGGGATCATTGCCGGAAAAAAAGACTTGCGTACCGTGATATTTGGACTTGGAGAAGTGGTTTTGATGGATGCTGACCAATATGGTATTCTCTGTCTCATGCAGAATTTTTAGCCGGTTGTGAATGTCGGAAATCTTTTGCTGACGTACAGTGATTGCGCTGGAATCGTGGATGGAATTGTCATTCGTTCGTGTCATGCGTGTCTGGATTCCGTTCAACCGCAGCAGGGCATCCAATTTTTTTGCGATGGACAGATTGATCTCCTTCTCCGGCGTTCCATCTGTGGCCACGGTACCGCCGTCCATCCCGCCATGCCCGGCGTCCACGATCAAGATGCTGTCTTTCAGGCAATCGGCGCCGGTTTGCAGGGCTTTCTGGTTTCTTTCTGACGTGTATTTAAACAAGAAAACCAGCGCAAAGAAGAACAGGACGAGCAACAGAACCAAATATTTTTTCTTTTTCACATACATCACCCAAAGAAAGGTATGCTTTCTAAGGGGGTTTTATGTTCAAAAAATGGAGCGCTCCTCCCCTTTTGTCACGGCGGAACGAATCTTTTCCATTAGAAATGCGATGAAAAGACCGAGATAAAAGCCTGCGGCATTCATGAGGATGTCATCAATGTCGAAGTCGCCCATACGGAACAAAAGCTGCGAGACCTCGATCAACAAGGATAGTATGACGGGCAGCAGAACCGTTCGTACAGGCTCCGGTTTTTGCTTGCGTATCTTGTAGAAAAAACCGAAGGGAAAGAAGCACAGTACATTTCCGACAAGATAGAACAGGCTTTCATAGGAGAAGGAAAAAGAATTTAGGTACGATAAAATCATACTGAACGGAACAAGATTTAATCCGGGTTCAATGCCGGGCTTGCGCTGCAGAACGAAACAATAAAGCAGCACGCATATGTAGAAAAAGATAAATGTTCCGACAGAATCATGATAAAATTTTCGGAAATCCTCCCGAAATGTTTGGAACCTGTCGGCAAATGGTATGAAAATGCGCAGCACCAAGACACAGACAAAGGGTGTTGCCCATACGATGGAAACCGTTAAGGGTTTGTCGTAAAAGAACGTATTGATCCAGCCACTGAATTGTTCGGCAGCAATCTGTGCACGAGTCTGGTCATATACCGCAATACCGAGAAAGAAAAGAAGATAAACAGACAGCCCTTTGCCCAAAACCAGCAGACTTCTCGGCATCAAAAAGAGCAGCAAAGCCGTGCAGAGGAAAGAGAGAAAAAAGGCTAAAAAGATTTGCAGTGCAAAATGACCGATGCGGTAAAACGAAGGCAGGCAGCATAAAGAATATGCTGCCGCAATCAAAATGGTTCCGATTGTTTGGATGAGTGCAGAAGGTGCCTTGCTTTCTCTATACAGTTGTACCATTGTGCATTCTCCTGTGGTCGATAAAGGATTGCAGAATCATAACGGCGGCAACGCTGTCGATGACCGCCTTGCGCTTTTTTCCATAGGTTTTTGTCTCATTCAGCGCATAGTGTGCCGACACTGTCGTCAGTCTTTCATCCCAAAGGACAGTTTCCACACCGCAAAGTGTAGACAGCTCCCTGGCGAATGCGGCGCATTTTTCAGCCCGCTCCCCGATGGAGGCGTCCATATTTTTGGGATAGCCGACAACGATCAGTTCTGCCTTGCGCTCCTTGACAATGGTGCACACTTTTTGGAGAACGTTTGGGATATACCGTTCGTGGATAACGGTAACCGGCGAAGCGAGAAACTCTGTTTTGTCACAAACGGCAACGCCGGTTCTGCTGTCTCCGAGGTCAATGGATAAAATAATCATACTTAATTAAAAATACCCTCAAAGGGTGAACCTGCCAGTCCCTGCTGTATGGCGTCGATCACCTGACTGGCGCCCTCTTTGATGGCTTCTTCCGCACTGCTGGAATAGGTGCAGCTGGTGCATTGACGGGGCAGATCGCTGGTTTTGTACCAGCCGTAGCCACCGACACCGCAATTTCTGCCTGCCAAAAGTCCAGAGCGGGAGCAGAAGGCTTTTTTGATCGTCTTTCCGCTCTTGGGGAATGTTTTGGAGGGATCCAGATCTTTGTGGATTTTGCTGAACACATCCAAGAAAATGCGTCCGCAGGGATTGACGGAGGTGTGCATATTCTTTGCGAGGTCGTAGCCGTACCAAATGGAACAGACATAGTACGGCGTACCGGCGCAGAACCAACGGTTCATATCTTCGTCCGTTGTACCGGTTTTGCACATGACCGGGAATTTCTGCACCGTGTAGCCGCTGCCGTAGCTGGAAATCGGCACGGTTTGCAGCAGCTCGCACATGACATCTGCGGTGTCCTCGGAGATCGCCTGCTCCCCTTCCGGATTGCGGTTGGACAGCAGGACTTCGCCGGAGCTGTCTTTGACTTCGTAATAGCTGTACGGCTTATAATACAAACCGCCATTGCCGAACGTTGCGTATGCAGCGGCCATCTCCAGCGTTGTGGCGCCGTACGTCATGGCGCCGACACAGACGGGCGGCAGGGAGGCGTCGTTGGTCATATCCACGTGGGAGAGATGGAAGTGATTGGTCATGTAGTCCAGACACGTTGAAATACCGCCGGGCAGAATCCCGTCGTAAACAATTCTTGCGGGAACGGTATTGAGTGAAACCTGCAGCGCATACTGTACAGTGCGGGAACTGCCGCTCATGGAACCGTCCACGTTCTTCGGCCACTGTTTGCCGTTGATGGCAAGTGCCTGGTTTTTGATGATCGTTGACCAGGTGAGGGCGTTTTTGTCGATAGCCGGTGCATACACGGACAGAGGCTTGATGCTGGAACCGGGCTGCCGAGGAGAGTCTGCTGCACGGTTCAGACAGCGTACGCCATCCTTCTCCCCTGCCTGACCGACGATGGCAACCACACGGCCGTTATAGTCCATGATGGTCATTGCGGATTGTACTGCCGGATGATCCTCGGTGTCCAATTCATTGGGATTTGGGAATGCGGAACGTGTGGAGTAGACCTTTTCCAGAATGTCCTGGATCTCGGGATCCACGGCGGCATAAATACGCAGCCCGCCGTAGTAGATCATCTTGGTCGCTTCGGAATGGGTATATCCGTGGCGGCTTTCCAGATCGTCTATGACTTGGTCGATGACAAAGTCAATGTAGAAGTTTTGATAGACTTCCTCCTTTTCCTCCTTGACCGTTTCATGGGTGGCAACGTAGCGTGTGTCGTTGGTGAAGATCAGGTCGTATGCCAGCGCATCGTTATATTCTGCGTTGGTGATGTAACCCTGATCCAGCATTTTTTTCAGGCACTCTTTTTGCCTTTCTCTGTTTTTTTCAGGATTGTAGAGAGGATTAAAGGAATAGGGCGCTTTGGTAATGGAGGCCAAAACCGTGCACTCGGAAAGGTTTAGGTCTTTCAGTTCTTTGCCGAAATAGGTTTCAGCCGCTGTGCGGACACCGTAGCACCCGCTGCCCAAATAGACCACGTTCAGATAGGCTTCCAGTATGTCCTGCTTTTCATAATTTTTTTCCAGATTCAGCGCACTGAGAATTTCGTTATATTTACGAACAATGGTAACTTCCTTGTTGTTGGTCACATTTTTGATCAGCTGCTGCGTGATGGTGGAGGCACCTTCATCGAAGGTCAGGGAGGAAATGACGCCGCCGAGACGATACCAGTCCACGCCCTTGTGGGAATAAAAGCGCTTGTCCTCCAACGCAATGAAAGCGTCTACGAGGTTTTCCGGGATGTCTTTATAGTCTGCCCAAATGCGGTTGATCTCCCCGTGCAGTCTGGTATATTCATAGGGCTCGTTGTTTTCGTTATAGGCATAGATGAAGGAAGTCTGGTTCTGATTGTTTTTCTCGTCCTCAAGGTTGATTACCGGATCGCCGCCGATCACAAGAAATGCGTTGGTCAGCACATAGCCGCCCACAACACAGGCCGTTAAAAAACAAATCAGACAAAACGCCAAAAAGACGGACAGCGCCGTGTGCTTTTTGCGTTTCTTTTTCTTCTTCTTTTTCGGATGTGCGGTGTTGGAGTGGTTCGGATGAGAAAAGGAGACCGCATTCCGATCGAATTCAGGATTTTGGCTCATGGGTAAATTCCTCCTTTATGAATGTATTATAACACATATTTTGAAAAATGTTTAGTTTATTCCGAAAAAATTTTTAAATTATTTACTTTCTCCGAGAACGGTACAATCTATTGCATTTTTTCGCTTTTTGTGATAATCTATATCTGCAGTATGAATGGAGGTGTATGCTTATGAATTGGTCCATGACGGCGATTTGGACGATCGTGATGGTTCTGATGGCTCTGATTGAAGCGGCAACGCCACAGCTGGTCACAATTTGGTTCGCCTTAGGTGCGCTGATCGCCTTGCTGGCAAGCGTTCTGCACGCCCCGTTTTGGCTTCAGATGCTTCTGTTCGTGGTCGTCTCGGTGGCAGCGCTGATCTGCACGAGACCGCTTGCAAAAAAATACCTTAAGCCCTTGAAAACGCCGACCAATGCGGATCGTGTGATCGGCAAAACCGGCGTGGTACAGGATGCCATCGACAACGCCAAAGCGGTCGGTACCGTAAAGGTGGACGGCTCTCTTTGGTCGGCACGCTCTGAAACGGATGAGCAGATCGCCGCAGGAACGTGCGTGACCGTTTTGCGCATCGAGGGCGTCAAACTGATTGTTCAAAAAACAAATTAAAATAAGGAGTGGTTTTATGCTGTACTTTTTTATCGGACTTGTCCTGCTGATCGTGATTGTTGTTGTTCTGAACATCAAGATCGTACCCCAGTCCCGTGCCTATGTCGTCGAGCGATTGGGCACCTATAAGGAAACATGGCAAACGGGATTGCACGTCAAAATTCCTTTTCTGGAGCGCATCTCCAAAAATGTATCTCTCAAAGAGCAGGTCGTGGATTTCCCGCCGCAGCCGGTGATCACCAAGGACAACGTGACCATGCAGATCGACACGGTCGTTTTCTTCCAGATCACCGATCCCAAGCTGTACACCTACGGCGTGGAAAATCCGATCTCTGCGATCGAAAACCTGACAGCGACAACGCTGCGTAACATCATCGGCGAGCTGGAGCTGGATCATACCCTGACTTCCCGTGACACCATCAACGCAAAGATTCGTGTCATTTTGGATGAAGCCACCGATCCTTGGGGCATCAAGGTCAACCGTGTGGAGCTGAAAAACATCATCCCGCCCTCGGAGATTCAGGATGCCATGGAAAAGCAGATGAAGGCAGAGCGTCAGCGCCGTGAAGCGATTCTGCGAGCGGAGGGCGAAAAGGCCAGCAAGATCCTTGTGGCAGAGGGTCAGAAGGAAAGCCAGATCCTTGCCGCAGAGGGCGAAAAGCAGGCAGCGATTCTGCACGCAGAAGCGGTAAAGGAGTCGAAGATTCGTGAAGCAGAGGGTGAAGCAGAGGCTATCCGTCAGCTGCAAAAGGCCAATGCGGATGCCATTGCCATGATCAACGAGGCTGCGCCCGGCGAGGGCTTCATCACGCTCAAGAGTTTGGAGGCCTTTGAAAAAGCCGCGGACGGTCAGTCCACCAAGATCATTATTCCCAGCGAATTGCAGTCGGTTGCCGGTCTGGCGACGGGCATTTCCGAAGTGCTCAAAAAGTGATTGAAACGGGGCGGACAGATGTCTGCCCTGTTTTTGTGGACAATTCACAAAAAATGTTTGTGTTCCTTGATGCATTCTCCCCTTGACCTTTTTCCAAATTTTCTATATAATTGTTTTTGCTGTTGCGTACAGTGCAAAAATTTTTGAGGTTTTTTTACATGACAAACAAGAAACTCCAATTTCGCAAGGACGGTTCATTCAAGATCCTTCAGCTCACCGACATTCATGGCATTTACAGAAAAACACCCGACACAACAAAACTGATCGATGCAGTTTTGGATAAGGAAAAGCCGGATCTGGTGGTTTTTACCGGTGACCAGATCAAGGGCTACTGTCCCTCCTACCTGACAGGCGATAAAATCAAAAAAGTGGAACAGGCTATCGATAACTATACAGAGTCTGTCAATTCACGCGGCATTCCTTTCCTTGTGACATTTGGCAATCACGATCCGCAGGTCGGCATTTCCAATGCGGATCAGATGAAAATGTATCGGCAATTTGATTGCTGTCTTTGTGCGGAAGATGGCTACGAATACGACGCCGGCACCTACAGCATTCCCATCATGAGCCGTGACGGCAGCACACAGGCGTTTAATATCTATATGATCGACTCCGGTGGCAACGCTAAGGGCGGCGGCTATGACGCTGTACAGCCGGAAAAGGTTGCGTGGTATCGTTCCGTCCGTGACAAGCTGTATGAAAAATGGGGACACTATATCCCCTCCTTTGTTTTCCAGCATATTCCCGTGCATGAGATTTACAATCTCTATGACAGAGTGGACAAAAACCACCCGGATGCCATAAGAGCTTTCCGCACCCACAAGGGTGAATTTTACAAGCTTAAGGATGAATTCACGAACGGCAACACCAAGCTTCACGAGCCGTCTTCCATCCCCGACATCAACACAGGTGAGTTTGAAGCTGTACGGGAAAAAGGCGATGTTCTCGCCATGTTTTTCGGACACGACCACATGAACAACTTTGTCGGCACATACGACGGTGTGGATTTGGGCTACAGTCCGTCCTGCGGGTTCAACGAATACGGCAACGGTGTGGAGCGTGGTATTCGTGTGTTTGAACTGCATGAGGACGACATCCGCCACTACGACACCCATGTCGTGACGTACCATCAGCTGTTTGGCGAAAAAGTGCTCAACCCCCTGCGCAAAACATTCTATGACCATATCCCCACTTCGTTTGAGGCGGCAGTCCCCTTGATTGTCAAAGGTGTTCTTGGGCTCGTTGCGCTTGTTGCGCTGATCGTATTCCTGATTATCTATTTTTAAAAAGAAAGGATTTTAGTGATGAGCAAAAAAGAAAATTCATTTACACAGAAACACGCAGAGCTTTGGAAATTTATCAAGTTTTCCTTTGCCGGTATGTTCTCCACCTTGGTAGAGCTGGGCGTTTACTACGTTTTGCTGTACACGGTTTTCAAGAATATCAAGGGCGATCCCATCGACATCTTGGGACTGCTGCATTACGATGCAAAGGGCGTATTCTGGGCGTTTGTGATTTCGACCACCATCGGCTATATCATCGCATTCATCATGAACCGCAAAACCACCTTCAATGCGGATTCCAATGTGGCGGTCAGTGCAATTCTGTACACTCTGATGGTGATCTTCACCATTTTTGCCACCGCTTGGATCGGCGCTAAAATCAAGGACTACAGCACCATGAAAGCCGCCGCAGCTGCTGCGGAGAATATCGCAGCCCGCTGGGAATTTGTCGGCAACAATCTCGGCAAACCCTTTGCCGCCGCCGTTGCGACTTGCTGGACGTATCCTCTCAACCGCTTTGTGATTCACCGCAAGAGAAAGTAATTTGCTATGAAACCCACAGAGTTTACTGCTTTTTTTACAGACTACATACCAAACAAAAATATGCTCGCTGCCTTTCGGGGCGGCGAGCTTATTGACATTTCTGCAGACAGCGAAAAACGCAGTCTGCGTTTGGAAGCGAATTTCCCAAAGCCGTTTTCCTATGCGGAAATAGCCGCTTTGGCCGCTGTACTGAAAGAACAACTGATGCTCTCGGAATTGAAATTTGCCTATCACTTTCCAAAAGAGACGTTTAATACCGTCACGCTGAAGTTTCTTTTGCCGGAGCTTGCAAGGCTGGTTCCTTCGGTCAATGGATTTCTAAACGATGCCGAGTTCAGCGATGATGAGACGGACATCCTCGTCACACTGCACCACGGCGGCAAAGATATTTTGGAAAAATCCGGCGCACATACAAAACTGAGCCATCTTTTGATGATGCGCTTCGGCGTCAAGCGAGGCGTTGTGTTGCAGGAAACACAAAAAATGGACACCGACAGCGAGGAGTATATCCGCATTCAGGAAAGTGTGCGTGATCTGCGCATTGCACAGCCGGAACCGGAACCGCAGGCACCGGAGAAGGAAGAGCTGTCCTTTGATGAACTGCCCATTTCCCTCAAGGACGCCAAAGCCATCTATGGCAACAGTCAGATTCGTTCCAAGCCGCAAACGATCAAGAGCATCTCTCCCCTTTCCGATACGGTCGTTGTTTGGGGGGATATTTTCGGACTGGAATCCAAAGAAACCAAAAACGGAGATCGCATGATCTTTACGTTTAACATCACGGACTATACCAGTTCCTACACAGTTAAAATCTTTGAACGCAAGGAAAACTGCGAGGAATTGTCCAAGGAACTAAAAAACGGCATTACGGTACTGCTGCGCGGCGTTGTCCGGGAGGATGACTTCATGCACATGTCGCTCATCAACGCTAAGGCAATCACGCTGGTACACAAAATTCCCAAAACGGATGATGCGCCGGTGAAGCGTGTGGAACTGCACTTGCACACCAATATGTCTGCCATGGACGGAATGACCGGCGCAGAGAAGCTGGTCAAACGTGCGGCGGAGTGGGGTCACAAAGCCATCGCCATCACAGACCACGGCGTTGTACAGGCGTTCCCCGAAGCGATGAATGCGGCAAGAGCCACCGGCGTAAAGATCATTTACGGCATGGAGGGTTACCTTGTGGACGACAAGGTGCCCGTTGTCCGGGGCAAGGATACGACGGATTTTAACGGAACATTTATCGTATTCGACGTGGAGACGACCGGGCTTAGCAAGCAGCGGGACAGATTGACGGAGATCGGCGCTGTGCGGATCGTCAACGGTGAGATCACGGATACGTTTAACACTTTCGTCAATCCCCTGCTCCCGATCCCCGAAAAGATCACCAAGCTGACCGGGATCACGGACGACATGGTTGCCGATGCACCCGTGGAGGATGAGGCGGTGCGTGCGTTTTTTGACTTTTGCGGCGATGCACCCTTGGTGGCGCACAATGCGTCTTTCGACACGGGCTTTTTATCGGAAGCCTGCAAACGCTGCGACATCCCCTATCACTACACTTCTTTGGATACAGTCCCCTTCTGCCGCAGTATGTATAAGGGACTGAAAAACTACAAGCTGGACACGGTTGCCGAACATTTGAAGCTGCCGAAATTCAATCACCACAGAGCCTGCGACGATGCACGGGCGCTTGCAGATATTTTTCTGCACCTGCTCAAAGATGCACAGGAAACGCTGGGCATATCCAATATCGGACAGATCAACAATTCACTGGTCGGCGGCGATGTCAAGACTCTGCCGAGTTACCATATCATTCTTTTGGCGAAAAATCTCGTGGGTCTGAAAAATCTGTATCAGCTCATCACCATGTCCAATTTGGAGTTTTTCAGAAAGCATCCCAGAATTCCCAAAAGCCGCTTAATGGAACACCGGGAAGGTCTGATTATCGGCAGTGCCTGCGAAGCCGGACAGCTGTACCGTGCGATTCTGGACGGCAAGAGCCGGGATGAACTGTTGGATATTGCTTCCTTTTATGACTATTTGGAAATTCAGCCCAACGGCAACAACCGCTTCATGATCGAGTCTGATCGCTCGGAGCACGCAGGCATCAAGAGTGACGCAGATCTCGAAAACATCAATCGTCTGATTATCGGTCTCGGCGACGAGCTGGGCAAGATGACGGTGGCCACGGGAGACGTCCACTTCATGAACAAGGAGGATGACATTTTCCGGGCGATCATCATGGCAGGTCAAGGCTTTCAGGATGCGGACAAGCAGGCGCCGCTGTACTATCGTACAACACAGGAGATGCTGGCAGAGTTTTCCTACCTTGGCGAGGAGACTGCCTATCAGGTCGTGGTGGAGAATCCGAATCGTATTGCCGATCTGGTTGAGGTGTTTGAACCGATTCCCCAAGGGTCGTTCCCGCCGCATATCGACGGTTCCGATGAAGAGCTGACACGCCTTTGCTGGGAAAAGGTGCACCGTGTTTACGGCGAAGATACGCCGCAGTATGTTGCGGAACGCTTGGAAAAGGAGCTGCGTTCCATCATCAAAAACGGATTCGCCGTTTTGTACATCATTGCCCAGAAGCTGGTCAAGAACTCCGAGGATCACGGCTATTACGTCGGTTCCCGTGGTTCGGTTGGCTCCTCCTTTGTTGCCTTTGCGGCGGGTATTTCGGAGGTCAATCCCCTCTATCCCCACTATGTCTGCCCCCAGTGCAAACATAGCGAGTTTATTTTTGACGGTTCTTATCAATCCGGCTTCGATATGCCGCCGAAAAATTGCCCCCAATGCGGCACACCCATGTCCCGTGACGGACACAATATTCCTTTTGAAACATTTCTTGGTTTTGACGGTGATAAATCTCCCGATATCGACCTGAATTTTTCCGGCGAATATCAGTCCAGAGCACACAAGTACACCGAGGAGCTGTTCGGCGCCTCCCACGTTTTCAAGGCCGGCACCATCGGTACGCTGGCGGAAAAGACGGCTTACGGATTTGTACGCAAATATCTGGAACAGCGCGGCATAGAGCTTCCGAACGCCGAGATTGAACGGCTGAAGTTCGGGTGTATGGGCGTCAAACGGACGACCGGGCAGCATCCCGGCGGCATGGTTGTCGTGCCGGGAAACAAGGTGGCCGAGGATTTCACGCCCATTCAGCACCCGGCGGATGATGCCGACAAAGGCACACGCACAACGCATTTCGACTTCCATGCTCTGCACGACACGATTTTGAAGCTGGATAATCTGGGGCACGATGTGCCGACGATCTACAAGTATCTGGAGGACGCCACAGGTATATCCGTGATGGACGTGGATGTGTGCGATCCGGTACTGTATAAGCTGTTTGAAAGTCCAGAACCCTTAGGCGTTACAGCCGAGGACATTGAGTGCGAGACGGGTACCCTTTCTATTCCCGAAATGGGCACGCCCTTTGTACGGCAGATGTTTATGGATGCAAAACCCAAAACGTTTTCCGACTTGCTGCAGATCTCCGGTCTGTCCCACGGCACGGACGTTTGGCTGGGCAATGCGCAGGATCTGATCAAGTCCGGCACCTGTACCATTTCCAACGTTATCGGAACACGTGACAGCATCATGACCTACCTGATCCAAAAGGGCGTTCCCAATTTGACCGCCTTCAAGATCATGGAAATCGTGCGTAAGGGCAAGGCAAAAAAGCTGCTGACTGCCGACCACATCAAAGCCATGAAGGATGCAGGCGTTGAGGATTGGTATATTGACTCCTGCATGAAGATCAAGTATATGTTCCCCAAGGCGCACGCAGCAGCTTATGTTATCGCAGCCATGCGTCTGGCGTGGTATAAGGTGTACAAACCTGTGGAGTACTATGCCACATATATGACGGTTCGTGGCGAAGATCTGGACACCAAAGCGATTATGGAGGGCAGACAGGCCGTCAAACGCCGCATGGCAGAGATCAAAGCCAAGGGCAAGGATGCTACCGCCAAGGAGGAGGGCACCTACACCTCCCTGCAGGTCATCAATGAGGCCATGGCACGGGGCGTGCAGTTCTTGCCCATCGACATTTACAAATCCCACGCAACGACCTATCTGCTTGAGGACGGCAAGATTCGTCTCCCCTTCTCGGCGCTCAGCGGCGCTGGCGGTGTTGCGGCGCAATCCCTCATGGATGCACGGGCGGACGGCAAGGGCAAATACATCTCCATGGAAGATTTGCAGGCTCGTGCCAATGTTTCCAAGAGCGTGATAACCGCACTGGAGGAAGTGGGTGCGCTGCAAGCGCTACCCAAAACCACCCAGATCAGCCTTTTTGATTTTTAGTATTGTAATTTAAAGGAAAATCGTGTATAATATTTTTATCATTTTTTTTGGAGGAACTGCGCTATGAAGAAATCGACCAAGGCGCTGATCGGGGCAGCAGTCGGCTCTCTCGCTGTTGCAAATGTGGTGCACGCTGCATTGTACAAGCCTGAGAAGATCGAATATGGCAGAAAGCAGGAAGAGGCCGTCGATGTGGAACGTGCCGCAAAGCATCTGTCGCAGGCGATCCAGTGCCGGACTGTTTCCAATCCCGATCCGACCAAGACGGACTGGTCTGCGTTTGAACAATTTCATACATTTTTGGATGAGGCTTATCCGCTTATTGCCGAAAAGCTGCAAAAGGAACAGGTCGGCGAGGCAAGTCTGATCTATCTTTGGAAAGGCAAAGATCCTTCCCTTAAACCCATTGCGCTGCTTTCCCATCAGGACGTTGTTCCCGTTTCATCGGGCACGGAAGCCGATTGGGAGCATCCTCCTTGTGAGGGCTTTAATGACGGTGAATTTATCTGGGGCAGAGGCGCGCTCGATATGAAAAACCACCTTATC
>JAQXLO010000231.1 GCA_029012165.1 Oscillospiraceae bacterium
TCATCTCCCCCGATGCTTCTGCTTTTTCTTTTGCTGTTTGAGCGCAAACAGGCGCTGCTGCTCGGCAAGCTTTTCCGCACGGCTTTTCGTTTTGCGTTCCTGCTTGTTCTGCTCACGCTGCAGCTGCAAAGCCTGCTGCGCTTTGGTGCCGGCGGCACAGTTTTGCAGCTGTTTTTTCACGTCTCGCTGCAGACGTTTCGGATTTCGCTTGTCCTGCTTGACGTGCGCCTCGACAGCGGGACTGAACCGCAGACTGCTGTAGTGCCGCAGCACGAAATCATACACTTCGCCGTCCTTGGGTTCTGCGCCAAACGTTACCTTGCACGCCGAGAGTTTTCCGTCCTCGACCCGCTCAAAAATGCCGACCCAAAACGGATCCTCGAAATACACGGTCAGTCTGCTGATGGTCTTGTCCATACTTTTCCCTCCTTTTTGTAAAAGGACAAAGAATGGACAACCCGGAGGGGCAGGTTACTTACCCTGCGCAAGGCAGGACGGCCGGGCTACCTACCGGCTCTGGGGACGGTGTGTCCCGTTGCGTTTTTATCTTTGTCTGTATCACGCCGCACGGCGGGATAACCTTTTTTTGAGCAACGCTCCGATTGTGGATGTTGCCTTACACTTCCTCGATCTTGATCAGGCTGGTGTTGCCCGTCTGACCGTTGGGGATGCCGCCGGTGATGATGATCTTATCCGTTGGATGCAGGCACATCTCCTTCTCGGCGATCTTTTTTGCAGAGTAAAACAGCACATCGGTGGATGTGAAGGTCTCGCACATGGCGGGCTTCACGCCCCAAGACAGCGCCAGCTTGCGCCAGGAATGCTCGTTGGTCGTCAGACCGATGATGTCCACCGGGGTGCGGAAGCGGGAGATCATGCGCGCCGTCATGCCGGAGATGGAGCACGCCACGATGACCTTCGCCCTGAGGTCGATGGACATCCCGCAGGTGGCGTGGGAGATGGCGTCCACGGTGTTCTGTATCTTGAATGCGGACTCGTAGAACCGCTTGGCATAGTTGATGTGGCTCTCCGTCTGCTCTGCGATCTTCGCCATGGTCTCCACCGCCTGCACGGGATATTTTCCCGCCGCCGTTTCGCCGGAGAGCATGACCGCACTGGTGCCGTCGTACACCGCATTGGCAACGTCGGAGATCTCCGCACGGGTGGGGCGGGAATTGTAGATCATGGATTCCAGCATCTCCGTGGCGGTGATCACCCGTTTGCCCAGCAGGCGGCACTTGGTGATCAGCTTTTTCTGAATGGCGGGCAGCTGCTCAAAGGGCACCTCCACACCCATATCGCCCCGGGCGACCATGATGCCGTCGCAGTGCTCGCAGATCTCCTCCGTGTTGTCCACGCCGGACTGGTTCTCGATTTTGGCGATCAGCTCCACATGGTCGGCACCGTGCTCTCGCAGAAATGCGTGCACGTCCAAAAGATCCTGCTTGCAGGAGACAAAGGAGCAGGCGATGAAATCCACATCGTTGCGCAGACCCAGCAGAATATCCGCCTTGTCCTGCTCGGACAGATACACCTGCCGCAGATGCTTGCCGGGAAAGCTCATACTCTTGCGGTTGCTCAGTTCGCCCCCGATATCCACCCGACACTCGATCTGCGGCGGGGCGATATTCTCCACGGTGAAGCGCATCAGACCGTTGTTGAGCAGGATCGTGTCCCCCACGTCCAGCTCGTTGGCAAGTCCCGCATAGCTGACGGAGACCCGGTGCTCGTCCCCCACCACATCCTGCGTGGTAAAGATAAAGGGATCGCCCTCTTTCAAAGTGACTTTGCCGTTTTCAAAGGTCTTGATTCTGTATTCGGGGCCCTTGGTGTCCAGCATGATCGCAATGGGCAGACCCAATTCCGCACGCACCTTTTTGATGCGGTCAATGCGTGCCTGCTGCTCCTCGTGGGTACCGTGAGAAAAGTTGAGGCGTGCCACGTTCATGCCCGCAAGGCACATCTCCCGCAAAACCTGTTCGTCATCGCTGGCGGGACCGATGGTGCATACAATTTTCGTTTTACGCATAATATCCTCCATAAAAATGCCCCGGACGAAAAAAACGTCCGGAGCGAGTGCTGTTGATTACTGGTTGCCCTTGTTTTTGATGATGTCCTTGAGGTAGACGTAGAAATCATCGTCCTCAATGCCGCTTCCCGTCCCGGAGGCAGGTGTGGCAGGTGCAACGGGCTTCTTGGGAGAAGAGACCTGTACAGGCTCCTGGATCTTCTCGGCAGGTTCCTCTGCCTTGGCGGGTGCGCTGAAGTTGGGCAGGGAAATATCCGTGGCCGGAGCGGGAGCCGCCTTGGGCGCAACGGTCTCTTTCTTGGCCTGCTGTACCTGATTCATAAAGCTTTCCACGGCTGCGGAGGTGCCCACACGGTCGGAGGCAAAGCCGGTCGCCACGACGGTGATGACCATCTGATCCTCCAGCTCGGGATCGAACGCCACGCCCCAGATGATGTTGGCATCGGGATGTGCCTGCTCGGTGATCTTGTTGGCGGCATCCTCCACGTCCTCCAGGTCGATGTCCTCGGAGGAACGGATGCTGATGATGACACCCTTGGCTCCGGCGATGGAGGTCTCCAGCAACGGGCTGGAAGCGGCAGCGATGGCCGCCTGCTCCGCCTTGTCCTTGCCGGAGGCACTGCCGACGCCCATGTGCGCATAGCCGGCGCTCTTCATAATGCTCGTGACGTCCGCAAAGTCCAGGTTGATGAAGCCGGGAACTTTGATCAGCTCGGAGATGCTCTTGACGCCGTGCAGCAGCACTTCGTCCGCCATGGAGAAAGCCTGTGCAAGGCTCATGCGCTGCTCGGTAATATACCGCAGGCGGTCATTGGGGATGACGATCAGGCTGTCCACCTGCTCGGCGAGCTTGGCGATGCCTGCCTGCGCCTGGTTCATGCGCATCTTGCCCTCAAACTTGAAGGGCTTGGTGACGACGCCGATGGTCAGAATGCCCATTTCCTTGGCCGTCTGTGCAATGACGGGGGCTGCGCCGGTGCCGGTGCCGCCGCCCATACCGGCGGTGATGAACACCATGTCGGTGCCCTTGAGTGCGTCGGCGATCAGCTCCTTGCTCTCCTCGGCCGCCTTTGCGCCGATCTCGGGCTTGCCGCCGGCGCCTTGACCTCGGGTCGCTTTTTCGCCGATCTGGATCTTGTGCGTGGCGCGGGAGTGGGTCAGGATCTGCTTGTC
The DNA here is from genome assembly GCA_029012165.1 of Oscillospiraceae bacterium. Lineage (GTDB taxonomy): Bacteria > Bacillota > Clostridia > Oscillospirales > Acutalibacteraceae > UBA1425. The sequence goes on from JAQXLO010000231.1 coordinate 3,203, forward strand.
CGTATTGATGGCGATAAACTCCGCACCCAATACGCCGGCGTCCACCATGCGGTTGACTGCGTTTCCGCCGCCGCCGCCGACGCCGATCACCTTTATCTGAACGGTACTTTCAAATTCGTTTTCGATTTCAAATGCCATGTCTTATCCTCCTAAGATATTTTGCACACCATATCCCGATTTTTATATACAATACAAGAATATCACACTTTTTTGAAAATTACAAGAACAATTTTTGAAAAATTATCCGTTATTGCTTTCCGTCGTCGCTTCATCCGTGGTTTCCGGCACGGAAGCGTCCGCAAAGGTGTCACGGGAGAAGGCATAGGGAATGACCGTCAGGTCGATGGCGCCCGTACGGTTGTTGGAGGTATCGGCCTCGGCGCTGATGGTTTTGACCGCCGTGCCCAGCTTGTCGTCCAGCCGATCCTCCGTACCCAGATGGAGGGTCAGACGGTTTTCATACATCAGTGTGATGGCACGGGTATCCCGGATGTCGATCAGGGTGATATTCTCCAGTCCCGCCTTTTCCAGCGCCTGCATGATCCGCTTGAACAGCTCCACGGTTTCCTTGGCGGCCTGCGTCTTTTCCGCATCCTCCTTGCTCTGGGACACGCCGATATACTGTCCCAGATTCAGCTCGAACTCCGTATTGCACCGCAGTACGGCAACGCCCTCCGGCGCATTCAGCGTACTTTCGAGCATCTTGCCGTCCATGTCGATGAGCAAATATCCTGTGCCGTAGGCGATCGCCGCCGCCGTTTCGGTGGGCGTCACGGTGACACGCAGGGTGGACGGGAAGTCCCGCTTGACCTCGGCCTTGCCGATATAGGGCAGACGCTGTTCGATATTTTTCGCCACCTTCTTGAGGTTGCAGCTGAACAGGTTCTGCGTCCCCTTGACCACGCCGCTCTCGGCGGAAATCTGCTCGACGGTATACTTGGCGGCGTCGGGGTTGGTCACCTCGATGGTCTGAATTTTAAACAGCACCGTTCTCGACAGGATCAGCGCCACGAGCAGAACCACCACTGCGGCAGCGCCGAGGCGGATGTTTCGGATGCGCTTTCGCTGTTTTTTGGCACGGATGGCGGCTCTTCTGCGCTGTTCCTGGGGCGTCAGCGGACGGCGCTGCGCCGGCACAGTACCCGGTGCAGGGCGCTTCCCCTGCGGTGCGGGACGTGCAGGTCTTTGCGCCCTTTTCTGCGGTGCCGCCTTTCTTTTCTGTTCCTGCGCCTTCTTTTGCTGTTTCTGCGCTTTGGAACGCTCTCTTTCGTCCGCAATGTTCACGATGATATACGCCAGCCGCTTTTTCAGCGGGATCTTCCGCTTTTGCGGAACACGTCTTTTTTGCTCCATAGATGACTTCCCCTTACTCCACATCCAAATGTACTCTTTTTATTCCGGCGCCCAACAATGCCAGATTTGTCTCAAACCGCTCACAGCCTCTGTCTATATGCGCAAGACCGGTCACGGTTGTGATTCCTTCCGCTGCAAGACCGGCGGTCACCAAAGCCGCTCCGCCCCGCAGATCTGCCGCCTGCACGCAAGCGCCGTGCAGCCGTGGCACACCTTCCACTACGGCAACATTATTTTGCACCGTAATGTGCGCTCCCATACGCACAAGTTCCGGCACATGCTTATACCTGCTTTCAAAAATTGTTTCTACAAATACGCCCGTCCCGCTCGCCACACTCGCCATCACCATTGCCGACGCCTGAAAGTCCGTCGGGAAACCGGGATAGGGCATGGTGCGGATCAGCTTCGCACTGCGCAGATGCGGCGGTGCGTTCAGGCGCAGGGTGTCCTTGACCGCACGAACGGCGCAGCCCGCCTGCTCAAAACAGGGCATGACCGGCAGAAGATCCTGCGGCGCCGCCCGGCGCAAAAGAATGGAACCGCCCGTGACCGCTGCCGCCGCCAAATAGGTGGCCGCCATGATGCGGTCGGGCATGATCGTGTATTCGCACGAGAGAAACTGCTCCCGGGGCGTCACCGAGACGGTGTCGCTTCCGGCACCCTGAATACAGGCGCCGCATCGGTTCAGAAACGCCGCCAGATCGGCAATCTCCGGCTCCCGTGCGGCATTATGTATCACCGTTTCCCCCTCGGCGCAGACGGCACACAAAAGGATGTTTTCCGTCGCACCCACGGAAGGAAACGCCAGTGTGATCCGGGCGCCGTGCAGTCCGTTCGGCGCCGTGCAGCAGAGTCTGCCGCCGCACGCCTCGGTATGTACACCCAGCGCTTCCAGCGCAGAAAGATGCAGGTCGATGGGGCGCAGTCCGATGGCACAGCCCCCCGGCGCACACATCTCCGCTTTGCCGAACCGCCCGAGAAGCGCACCCAAAAAAATGATGGACGAGCGCATTTCCCGCATCAGCGCTTCGGGGATATCGTACCGCTTCGGGGCATCGGAGCAGACGATGACCGCATCCCCTGCCCGGCTTGCCTCACAGCCGATATGGCGCAGTATACGTATGGCGGCGTCCGTGTCCCGCAGACGGGGGCAATTCAAAAGGATCGAGCTTTTTCCGGTCACCGCCGCCGCTGCCAGAATCGGCAGGGCGCTGTTTTTGGAGCCCTGCACCTGCAGTTCCCCGTCCAGCCGTCTGCCGCCCTCGATCACGAATTTTTCCATGACACCGTTACACCCTTTCCGACTAAAATCGAAATATTTCCTCGATTTTATCGTATGCGAAAAGGGGAATTTCCGTGAAGGGATTTGTACAATCCTGCGGAAAGAAACGGTTTATGCGCCGCTTTACGCCTTGGCGAGACGGAACAGAATGTCCGCTATGCGCTCCACGGTGTCGGGAATTGCCATCTTTTTGGCGTTCTCGCCGAGGATGCGCAGCCGATCCCGGTCGGCAAGCAGACGGTTCACCTCTTGCGTCAGCCGTTCGCCCGTCAAATCTTTTTCCTCGATGATGACGGCGGCGTTGTTGTTGACCAGCGCCATGGCGTTGTGGTACTGGTGATTCTCCGCCACATTGGGGGACGGGATCAGGATGGACGCTCTGCCCACGGCTTCAAACTCCGACAGGCTGGAGGCGCCTGCACGGCAGATGACCAGATCCGCCGCCGCAAGACATCTGTCCATGTCGTCAATATATTCACGAACGGTGATGTTCGGCATATGCGCAAAATCCACGCCCTTTTCCCGCAGCTTGTCCGGCACCCATTTGCCGTACTGTCCGTAGGCGTGGTGGAAATAGCAGTCGCCGTCCGCCGCCTTGTTGGCAATCAGCTCCACAACGGCTTCATTGATCGCCCGTGCGCCGAGACTGCCGCCCATGGACAGGATCATCGGACGCTCGTCCAGCCGCAGCTCCGCCCGGGCGAAGTCTCTGTCCGCTTCCACGATCTCTCCGCGCACGGGCAGACCGGTGAGGATGCAGGGATTCTTGGGCTTGAGATACTGCTCCGCCGCCTGTACGGTCAGCATCACGGCGTCCGCCTTTTTGGCGAGGGCTTTATTGGTCACGCCGGGGTAGGCGTTCTGCTCATGGATGGCGGTCGGGATGCCCAGCTTCGCCGCCATGCGCAGTACGGGACCGCTGACGTAACCGCCGAAGCCGACCACCACGTCGGGCTTAAAGTCCAGAAGGATCTTTTTCGCCTGCGAAGAAGCACGCAGCAGCTTCGACAGGGTGCCGAGATTGCGTTTGATGTTGTTGAGTGTCAGCGAACGCTGAAAACCGCTGATGTCGATGGTGCGGAAGTCAAAGCCTGCCGCCGGAACCAGCTTCGCCTCCATTTTCTCCGCCGTGCCGACAAACAGGATCTGTGTATCCGGCGCCTGTTTGCGGATATAGCCAGCCACCGCCAGCGCAGGATTGATGTGTCCGCCTGTGCCGCCTGTGGCAAATAAAATTCTTTTTCCGCTGTCCATTTTCCTTTTCCTCTTTCCTATTTCTTTTGCAGATTGGACGCTCTCGAGACGGACAGGACAATGCCCATCTCCCCCAACAGCACCAACAGGGACGATCCGCCGTAGCTGAAAAACGGCAGGCTGATGCCGGTGTTGGGAATGGTATCCGTCACGACCAGAACATTCAGGATGGTCTGCAGACCGATCTGGGTGATGATGCCCATCACCAGCAGGGCGTTGAAGCGCTTGTCGCTGTTCATGGCGATGACGAAGCCGCGCCAGATCAGCAGGGCGAACACCACAAGGATCGCCACTGCGCCGACAAATCCCAGCTCCTCGCAGATGATGGAAAAAATAAAGTCGTTCTGCGGCTCGGGCATATACAGGTGCTTCTGCTTGGACTTGCCCAGTCCCTGCCCGAACAGACCGCCCGAACCGATGGCGTACAGCGATTGGTTCGTCTGCCAGCGGATATCCTTGGCAAAACTGTCCTTGTCGAGCCAGGCGATCAGCCGGTTTTGCGCATAGGTGCCGATGGGCAGCTTGGGAATGATCTGCTCATGGAAAAGCAGGAACACCGTTAAGCCCACCACTGACACGGATATGGCGGCAACGATCCATCGTGTTCGCACGCCGCCCAGCACCAGCATCGCCGCACCGATGCCCAAAAGGAGAATGGTACAGGACAAATGGTTTTCCGCAAGGACGAGACCGCAGGTCAGCACCATCATCACAAAGCAGATCGGGATGGCGAGGTCGTGATTGCCGAACCGTTCGGCGATCTTTTTACGTTCGGAGAGTACCCGGGCGCAAAACAGAATCAGTCCGAATTTTGCCAGCTCCGACGGCTGAAACTGCGGCAGGAGCGGCAAATCCAGCCAGCGGCGGAAGTCCTCTTTGTTGTCGATTTTTGCCGGCATGACCAGCACCAGCACCAGCAGGGCGAGGTAGATCAGGGCGAAAATATAGGCGAACTTTTTCAGCACTGTCACCCGGATGCGGGACACCACCAGCATCACGATCACGCCGACCACGGCAAAAAGAAGCTGTCGCTTGAAGTAGTACGCCGGATCGTAGCCCGCCTCCTTGGAGTAGCTGGCGGAGACGTAGCTGGCGGAGTACAGCATGATGACGCCGCCCGTCAGCAGGAGGATCACGATGATGAAGAAGGGCATATCGTAGCTGCCCTGCTGAATCCAGTTTTTGATCCCTTTCAAACTTTTTTGCATAGTAACCTCCAATAGATCGGAGCGCTGTCAGGCTTTCATCAAAAAGATGCCGACGGCACAGCCGATCATATTGACAACCGTAAATACGGAAACGATCTTTTTTTCGCTCCAGCCCGACAGTTCAAAATGGTGATGAATGGGCGCCATTTTGAAAATGCGTTTGCCGTGGGTCAGCTTGAAATACACGATCTGTATCGCATCGGACAGCCCTTCGGCAACGTACACGATCCCCACGGGAAGCAATATCAGCGGGCAGCCGACGGCATACGCCAAAGCGACCACCATGCCGCCGAGAAACATGGAGCCTGTATCGCCCATAAACACCTTGGCGGGGTGACGATTCCACACGAGAAAACCGGCGCATCCCCCTGCCAAAGCCGCCGCAATCAGGCTGACGCCGAACAGCTTCTGCATGGCGGCAATCACCAAAAATGCCACCGCCGCCGTCAGCGTCACACTGCCGCACAGACCGTCCACGCCGTCGGTGAAATTGACCGCATTGACTGTGGCGTACAGCACCACCAGACCGAAAATCCAAAAGAAAATGCCCATCTCCACATTGCCCACAAGGGGAATATACATATAGGGCTTTTGATTCATGCTTCTGTACAGCGACCAGAGGTAGGCACATATCACGAGAATTTGCAGTGCCGTTTTCTGCCGGATGGTCAGACCCAGATTGCGCTTTTTGACGACCTTGATATAGTCATCCGCAAAGCCGATCATCCCAAACGCCAGCGCCATCAAAATGCCGGAGATGACCTTGGTGCGCATCTCCAGCGGCACAGGATAGTCCCCGGCGAGGATATCGCCGCCGGTGAGGGCGTCCGTCACCAGCGCCACAATGACCGCCGCAAAAATGCCTGCAACAAACAGGACGCCGCCCATGGTGGGCGTGCCCTGCTTTTTCTTGTGCCATGCGGGTCCGATGGACAGAATCGTCTGACCGAATTTCAGCCTGTGCAGCCACGGGATGAGCGCAAAGCCCAGTGCGGTCGTCACCGAAAACGCCACCACGCCTGCCAGCACGATCAGTGCAACGGGACTCATGCCTCCAACTCCTGATAGACGAGCTGCAAAATTTCCTCCAGCTTCATGCCTCGGCTTCCCTTGACCAGCACGGCGTCCCCCGGTTCCAAAAGGCGAAGCAGTGCTTCGGCAAGTGCCTGCTTATCCGCAAAATGCTCCACCGTGCGCACGCCCTTTTCTCGGGCGGTCTGTGCCGTTTTTTTCGACTGTTCTCCGTAGAGAAACAGAATGTCCGTTCCCTTTTCCGCCGCCAAAGCGCCGGAACGTCTGTGCGCTTCGTCCGACACGGCGCCCAGCTCCAGCATATCTCCGAGAACGGCGATGCGGCGGCGCACTTTCAAATCGGAAAGCGTCTGCAATGCCGCACACACGGAATCGGGGCTGGCGTTGTAGCAGTCCTCGATAAACCGAATGTCTTTGACCGTGCGCATTC
>JAQXLO010000232.1 GCA_029012165.1 Oscillospiraceae bacterium
CTACTGCGTATGGGAGGGACTCGTTCCCGATTTCTCCCTGCCCGAAGCACGGCGCATTTTCGCCGACTACCATAAAAACGCCCTCGTGTCCATGGGCATCGACGGCTTCAAAGCGGACGAATGCGACGGGAGCGACTACACGGGCGGCTGGACATTCCCCAACCATGCCCGTTTCCCGTCGGGTCTGGACGGCGAGCAGTACCACAACCTGTTCGGCACGCTCTACGCCAAAACCCTCCTCGAAGCGCTCGGACAAAACGGTACGCTGTCCGAGATCCGCAGTATCGGTGCGCTCAGTGCGCCGTACCCCTTCGTGCTGTACAGCGATTTGTCCGACATCAAGTCATTCCTGACCGGCGTGGTCAACTCCGGCTTCTCGGGCATTTTGTGGACGCCCGAGGTGCGAGGGTGCGAGACGAAAAAGGAGCTTTTACGCAGACTTCAAATGGTGACTTTCTCCGTGCAGTGTCTTATCAACGCATGGAACTGTCCCGACATCCCGTGGCTGGAGTTTGATTGTGTGGACGAAGTGCGGGAAATTCTGTCCGTGCGTCAAAAGCTGATTCCCCGGCTGAAGGCGGCGTTCGACAAATATCACGACACAGGCATACCGCCCGTGCGGGCGCTGGTGATGGACTACACGGACGACGCCGAAACGCACAGCATCGACGACGAGTATCTGTTCTGCGAAGATCTGCTTGTTGCGCCCTTCACTGACTTTGAAAGCGACAGCCGTGACGTGTATCTGCCCGCAGGAGAATGGGTGGACTTTTTCACAGGCAAACCCGTTCCGTCGGGACACTTCCCCTACACGTCCGTAAACATCCCCGTTTTCCGCAAAATCGGATAAAGCCAAGCGTATCCAGCTTGCCGAACAGTTTTCGACAGACAGGCAGACTGATGAGAAAGGATGCCCGATGCCGTTTTCTTCGGACGATAGGCATACAAAGGGACGACGACCCCTAAAAGCTGGCACACATACAAGTACCGGCACGGTTCATCGCCGTGCCGGTGCCTCTGTTTCGTATGATCTGCCGATGCGTCTGCCTTTTTCTGCATTGTTCCGTATGCGCTCGGACGCCTTTATCGGCAGTGTGCCATCCCGACCACAGTCGGAACGCTATTTGCATCAGTCCTTTTTAATGTCTGTCCAAAGGTCGCTTTGCAGTTTGTTGATGTCTTTCGACAGGTTCAGGAACACTTCCGTGGACGCCAAAACTGCGCTGTCCGGGTACACCAGCGGGTTGCCAACGATCTCGGGATCCAGCAGCGCTCTAGCTTCCATGTGCGGCGTGGCGTAGCCGATGTACTCCGCCGTCTTGGCGGCGACTTCCGTTTCACACATGAAGTTGATGAACTGCTCCGCCTCGGTCTTGTGCTGAGAATTTTTCAGCACGCACATACAATCCACAAAGAAGTTTGCGCCCTCCTTGGGAATGTAGTAGCCGATATCGGGGTTGTCCGCCTGCATGATCAGCGCATCGCCCGCATAGTACGGTGCAATGGCCGCCTCGCCCGAAGACATCTTGTCAAAGATCTGGTCCATGACGTACGCCTGCACCAGCGGCTTCTGTGCCTTCAGCTCCTGTGCAGCCGCTTCCCACTCGGCAGGCGTCAGGGAGTTCATGGAGTAGCCCAGCTTTTTCAGCGCAAGTCCGAACGCATCACGGGGATTGTCAAACATCAGGATATTGCCCGCATACTTTTCGTTCCACAGCAAATCAACGCTCTCATCCGCCACATCAGCAGGGTCAACCATCGTCTTGTTGTAGATAATCACGGTCGTACCCCATGTATAGGGAACGGTATATTGATTGTCCGGGTCATAGGCCAGACCCTTGTAGTCCTCGCCGATGTAGGCATAGTTCGGGATATTGGCAAAATCCAGTTCCGCCAGCAGATCCTCCTCGATCATCTTGCTGATCATATAGTCAGAGGGGATGACCACATCATACGATGCGGCGCCGGAGCTGACCTTGGCATACATTTCTTCGTTGCTGGCGTAGGTCGTATAGTTAACATGGATGCCGGTTTGACTTTCAAAGTCGGACAACACGGACTCATCAATATACTCGCCCCAGTTGTAGACATTGAGCGTCACTTTACTGCCGCTGCCGCAGGCAGACAGACACAGCACGGACACCGCCATGCAAAGAATCAGAACACAAGAAACGATTTTTTTCAATTATTTTGCCTCCTTTTGTTCTCTCCGCTTTTGCGGACATTGACAATCACAAGCAGGATCATCACCGCCAAAAACAGCAGCGTGGACAGTGCATTGATCTTCGGGGAATAGGGACGCTTCGTCATGGAGTAGATCGTAACCGGCAGGGTCTGCGCCGTAGAGCCGGAATTGAAATAGGAGATGACGAAATCATCCAGCGACAGGGTAAACGCCATGATAAACCCGGTGACGATGCCTTGGGAGATTTGGGGAATGACCACTTTCAAAAATGCCCTAGTCGGCGGACATCCCAGATCCTGCGCCGCCTCGAAAATGTTGGTATTCAGTCCTCGAAGCTTGGGCAGAACTGAGAGGATGACATAGGGAATGTTGAACGTGATGTGGGAAATGAGCAGCGTGCCGAAGCCCATTTGCATGGTGTTGAAGCGTGTCACCACAAACACAAACAGAATCATCATGGAGATTGCCGTCACAATGTCGGGATTGGTCACGGGGATGTTGTTGACGGCGAGATAGGCCTTGCGCTTGAAGCCGTGCATGGTATGGATGCCCACCGAAGCGAGGGTGCCGATCAGTGTGGCGACCAAGGCGGACAACAGCGCCACGGCCAGCGACAAGTACAGAGATTTCAGAATGATCTGATCCTGGAACAGCGCTTCATACCAGCGCAGGGAAAACCCGCCGAAATTCACACGGCTCTTTTCAGAGTTAAAGGAAAAGACGATCATCACAAGGATGGGTGCATACAAAAAAGCAAACACCAAAAAATTGTACGCTTTGGAGAGAAATTTCATCACATGATCCCTCCCGCACTTTCATCCTTGTCGAAGTGGTTCATGATCGCCATGGAAACAAGGATAAGAATCATCAGCACCAGCGACAACGCCGCACCGATGTTGTAGTCCACCGTGCCGGTGTTGCCGAGGAAGAAGTTCTCGATAATATCGCCGATAAGGAAGGTTTTGCCGCCGCCGAGAAGCTTGGAGATCACAAAGGTGCTGACGGCGGGAACAAACACCATGGTAATGCCGGAGATGATGCCCGGCACGCTCATGGGAAGCAGAATGCGCCGAAACACATGGATGCGGTTTGCGCCCAGATCCTGCGCCGCCTCAATGGTGCTTTTTTCGATTTTGGTCAGCACCGTATAGATCGGCAGGATCATATACGGCAGGAAGTTATACACCATGCCCAGCACAACGGCACCGTTGGTGTTGATCATATTGAACCCTTCGCCGCCGAGCATACGCACAAAGCGGTTGATCAGACCGTTTCCTTCGAGAATTGTCATCCACGCATAGGTTCGGATGAGAAAATTCATCCACATGGGCAGCATAACCAGCATGACCATGGTGCTCTGCTTGTGTGCCTGCATACGGGAAATGGTATACGCCACGGGGAAAGCGAGCAAAAGGCAGATCACCGTGGAGATCAGCGCCAACTCCAGCGAGATGGCGAAGGTCTTGCCGTAGTCCGCAATGGCGGTCAGGTTCCGAAGCGTGAAGTGTCCGTCCGCATCGGTCAGTGCGTAGTACACCACCAGACCGATGGGCACAAGAACGAAAATCGACATCCAGAGCGTGTATGGCGCCGTGATGATCTTTCGGGTCAAGGATTTACGATTCATTTTCCGAGTCCTCCTTTTCGTAGGTGACATCGGAAAGCAGTTCAATTTCGTCGCTGAATGAGCTGTAGTCGCCGTAACGCCCGGAATACTTGGACTTTTTCATGACGTGAATGGCGTCCGGCTCAACGAAGATGCCGATTTTGGCGCCGACGCCCACATAATCGGTGGTCTGGATCATCCACTTGAAGCCGTCCACATCCACAATGATCTCAAAATGGACGCCCTTGAACGTGACCGAAGTGACCACGCCGCTGACCATGCCCTTTTCGACAGGCACCACGTCCACGTCCTCGGGACGGATAACCACATCGACAGGCTCGTTCTCCCGGAAGCCTTTGTCCAAGCAGTCAAACTGCCTGCCGGCAAACTCGGCCACAAAATCCTTGCGCATAATGCCGTCGATAATGTTGCTCTCGCCGATAAAATCCGCAACAAAAGCATTCTTCGGTTCATTGTAGATGTCGATGGGCGTACCGATCTGCTGGATCACACCGCCGTCCATCACAACAACGGTGTCGGACATGGACAGCGCTTCCTCCTGGTCGTGGGTAACGTACACAAAAGTGATGCCCAAGCGCTTCTGGATATTCTTCAGCTCCACCTGCATATCCTTGCGCAGCTTCAGATCCAGCGCACCCAGCGGTTCATCCAGCAGCAGCACACGAGGCTTTACCGCCAACGCTCTCGCAATTGCAACACGCTGCTGCTGTCCGCCGGACAGGGATTGTATATCTCGTTTTTCAAAGCCGCTCAGATTTACCAGCGCCAACATTTCTGTCACCGTCTGGCGAATCTGCAGCTCTTTCATTTTTTGGATGCGTAATCCGAATGCGATGTTTTCATACACATTCAGGTGCGGAAACAGCGCATAGCGCTGAAAGATCGTATTGACCTGTCGTTTGTGCGGCGGAACAGCCGTCACATCCTTTCCGCTGAAAATAACCTTGCCTGCGTCAGGCGCAAGAAAGCCCGCAATAATTCGCAGCGTCGTCGTTTTGCCGCAGCCGGACGGCCCCAAGAGTGTCACGAACTCCTTGTCATCGATGTAAAGATTCAGATCCCTTAGAATCTGCTCTCCTCCAAGAGAAATGGAAATGTTTTTCAAATCAATGATGTGGTTATTTTCCAATTACGTCCTCCCCTTCACATGGTACGTACATACCAAGCCAGAATAAAATAGAATAGTATAACTATATCGCCAAGTGCAAAAAATGTCAATAAGTTTTGAAAATATATTTCGGACTGTCGATAAATGCGCACGAATGCATACAAGACACTTTAAGAAAAGCCGGAAGCATCGACAGAGCATACACATCCTTCACGACAGCCTGATTTCCTGATTCCCGGATAAACGAATCCGGTCTTTTGCTGAAGCCCTCGTACTGACACTTTTGTTTCGGTTGAGCAAAATGTATTGCACGACATATTCTCCTGCACAGATTCAAATTCGCTTTGTATATTTCATGAAAAAAACGTTCTTCACGGAAATTTGTGGGATCTGTGCTTCGCACCGGGGAACCCCCGGCGAGGGTTCCCCACGCCAAAACAGTCCACCGGACTGTTTTGGCTCCCCTCCTGCGCTTTTCTGTTGTCAGGGCAATACCGCACAATTGGGGTGTGCGGATTGCGAAGTAAGATTTTTTGTCAGGTTGCACAGAAAGACCGCCGACTTGCTAACGCAAGTCAAGGGAT
>JAQXLO010000233.1 GCA_029012165.1 Oscillospiraceae bacterium
GAGCATCACGCCCTTGGGGAAGCCTGTGGTGCCGGAGGTGTACTGCATATTGCACACATCGTCCTTGCGCACCGCCGCCGCCATACGCCACACTTCCTCCACGGGGACTTCCTCGCCCCGAAGCAGTGCGTCCTCCCAGCGCAGACATCCCTGCTTTTTAAAGCCGACGGTGATGATGTTGCGCAAAAAGGGCAGTCTGCGGCAGTGCAGCGGCTCGCCCGCCTTGGCGCTCTCCAGTTCGGGACACAGCTCGGAGATGATGCCCGAATAGTCGGAATCCTTGCAGTTCTCCACCATCACAAGGGTGTGGGTATCGGACTGGCGCAGGAGGTATTCCGCTTCGTGAATCTTGTAGGCGGTGTTCATGGTGACGAGGACGGCGCCGATCTTGGTGGCCGCCCAAAAGGCGATGTACCACTGCGGCACATTCGTCGCCCAAACCGCCACATGGGAGCCGGCACGCACGCCCAGTGCAATGAGCGAACGGGCGAAATTATCCACGTCGTCCCGGAACTCCTTATAGGTGCGGGTATAGTCGAGGGTCGTGTATTTAAAAGCGTACTGATCGGGGAACTCCTCCACCATGCGGTCGAGAACCTGCGGGAAGGTCTCGTCGATCAGAACCTCTTTTTTCCAAACGTAGCTGCCAGTATGTGCTTTGTTGCTGTACAGCGCCGGTGCGGCAGACGCCGTATCCCGATACGGATGCATGAAACCGGCGAACTGGGCGAACACGATTTCCATGTCGTCGATCTCCGGGCACCATGCGGGATCCCATTCCAGCGAAACGAATCCGCTGTAATTCACGGAACGCAAAGCGGCGATCATATCGTCAATGGGCAGTTTGCCCTCGCCCATCAGGCAGTAGCGGATGCCGTCCTCGGTCATTTCCGCATCCTTGATGTGGACGTGGCGCACATAGGCGCCGAGGTTCGTGATGGTCGTTTCGGCATCCTCGCCGCCAAAGAAATAGGTGGAGGTCATGTCCCACAATGCGGCAATGCTCGCATCGGCAAAGCGGTTCAGCAGATCCCGCAGCAGCGCCGTGTCGCAGAACACCCCGGAGGTCTCCACCAGCAGCGCAACACCCATGGAGCGTGCATCCTCCAGCAGTTCCTGCAAAAAGGACTCCACCGTAGCCGCAATCTTTTTCGCATCGCCCTCGGCGTATACCTTCAGCCGCACACAGGGAATGTGCAGGGCGGCGGCAATATCCATACAGCGGCGCACTTCCGCCAGTGCTTCCTGCCGTGCATCTTCCCTGCCGGGGTCGCAGATAGCGTCCACGCAAACAAGGGAAATCTTTTCGTCCAGCAGCCTGCGGCGGGTGGCGGCGGCGGTGTAGTCATAGAACGCACCGTCCGCTTCGGTAAACATGGGGCTGTGGGTGTTGTGCAGCTCGATGCCGCCAAACTCCAGATCCTTGGCTATGGCACAAAAGGTGTCGAAATCACTGTCGTGCCAGCCCTTGGTGGAAAAAGAAAGCTTCATCTTGCTTCCTCCTCATAGACGATTTTGTTCAGTGCGTTGATGTAGGCACGGATGCCTGCGCCGACAATGTCCGTGGACAGACCGTTGCCGGAATAGAGTTTTCCGCCCTCCCGCAACCGAACTATGGTGGAGGCCATGGCCTCCTTGCCCTCGGTGACCGCCTGAATCTGGAAATCGTCCAGCTCATAATGCTTGCCGACGATCTGTTCAATGGTCATGAACGCCGCATCGATGGGACCGTCGCCCATGGCAATACCGCTGATCTCCTTGCCGTCCTTGATGAGTTTGATCTGCGCGGAGGAAGCGAACACATTTCCTGTATTGACAACATATGTGTCTAATTTATACGTGCTCGGCACCTGCAAAGCCGCCGAAGCGACGATGGCTTCCAGCTCCTTGATGCCGACGGTCTTTTTACCCACCACCCGCAGAAATTCCTCGTAAACACGGTTTTCATCCTCCACAGACAGGTCGTAGCCCAGTTTGCGCACAGCGGCGCTGACGGTCTCCTGCGTGTCCTTGGCATCGAAGCGGACGGCTGATTCCGCCTCGGCAGATTCCGTCTGCGAGAGCGCCACCACACCGTCGTTCAGACGCTTGATCTGGGACAGGGTGCGGCCGAGCTTGGTCAGCTGTAAGCCGCTCTCCATGCCGCAGCTGTTGCCGCAATTTTTCAAAATATTGCCGAAGGTGCCCAAATCGGTCACTTCGCCGCCGCAGGAGGTTTTGACCACGTTGGCGCCCAGCTGTACCGCCATGACTGCCGATGCGGCAGCAAGACCGTTGCTGTCGCTGCACATCACGCCGATGCGCACCGTTTCGGGCAGGGCGGCATCTTGCAGAAACGCACGAAGAAATGCACAAAATGCATCGGGCAGCATAACACCCTCGCTGTCGCAGACCGTGACCGTAGCTGCACCCGCTTCCACAGCCGTCTTGGCAGCCTCGGGCAAAAAGCCCTCCTCCGCACGGGTCGCATCCAGCGCACAGAACTCCACGTCTGCGCAGTATTCCTTCGCCTTGCGCACAAGGGCGGCGATCCACGCTTTCATCTGCGGCGCCTTTTTGTGGTAGCCGTATTCCATGCCCACCACCGATACAGGCAGGGAAATGCGTATCCTGCCGTGCGCCGCCGAGGACAGCGCCGCCGCCGCATTTTCAATGCCCTCCATCGTGCCGCCGGCATCCACGGACAGCACACTCCTTCTGACAAAGGAGGACACGGTGCGTGCCAAAAGCACATCCGTGCGGACATTTTCGATCACGGGAAGCTCCACCGCATCGACTGCTAAATTTTCCAGCTGCCGTGCGATCTCGATCTTTTCCTTGAAGCTGTAGGTGCCGCTATGCCTGCAAAGCGTTCTGTCGCAAAGTAGTACGTGTTTCATGGGGAATGATCCTTTCTTTCCGTTTGTTAAAAAGCCCCTGAGGCCTCGCTTGACCTCAGGGGCAAAATCCGTACACCCTGATCGCCGGCGCAGAGCGCCGACCGATGAAAATGCGGTACGCAGTTTATCCTTTGTAGTCTACCATGTCCGCCCGTTTTTGTCAAGTATTTCCCAAGGCGGATGCATATCTCTACTGAATCTCCAAAAACAGCACGTTGCTTGCCTGCAGGGTCGGGCAGAGAATCAGCGTTCCGTCCGCATCCACGGTCTGTGTCTGCTGTGTCGGGACAAGCTTTGCGCACTCGATGTACTTGTCCCGCAGCTGCTGGGTGTAGATTTGCTTTGCCGCCGGGTCATGCAGGGTCGTGTCTGCGTCGAGCCACGGGTCATCCGGCGACCAGAAAAAGCAGTCGTCGCCGATGCCGTAGGTCTTGCGATCCTCGAGCCACTCGTCAAAATAATTGCACTCGTCACTGACAAGGTACTGCGTCACGCACACCGTCTTGCCCGCAAACTGCGGCAGATGCATGGACAGCTTCATCTGTACAGACCTGTCGTATTGCAGATCGTTCTTGAAATTATACACCATCACGTGCACCGTGCCGGTCTCGGTGTCCATGGAGGCAACGCCGTCCGCTTCGATGCCGCACAGCCGCCGCAGCAGTCCCGTGGTCGAAAGGGTCTCCAGCTGCCGCTCCCCTGCCATCTTGTTTGTCAGCTTTGCCACATGGTAGCTGACGGTGGGATAACCGTTTAAAATGCCGCCGGACAGATAGCCCCAAGAGGAAAAGTAATCCATGCCGCTGCGAATTGCCTGCGTCCAAAGACGGGCGTCATATGCCGCCTGCCAGGTGTGTCCCACCGTGCGGCTGAGAAGCTGGGAGTCCTCTGCGCCTGGGGATGCGCTGAGGATGCGCCCCTCGTCCACGCCGTAAAGCAGATCCTTTAGACCGTACTTTTCCGCCGTTTTGCGCAGATCCCCGATGGTCTCGGGCAGTGTTTTGCCCTTGGTAAATTTGCCCGGTTTGCTGTCGTAAAAGGAAGCGCTCAGATAGCAGATGCGTGTACCCTTCTCCCCCGTGGCGTAGTTGGTGCCTTGCGCCACATGGCGGATAAAGTCAGTCTCGTCCCACAGTCCCTGCGTCACCGCCATGGCGTGCGCACCGACAAAGACATCCTCGCCGATGGCGTCCACCAGCGCCTGCACCGTATAGTCGTACAGCTTGCAGTATGCTTCGCAGGCGTCCTGCGGAGTTTTGCTTTTGGCGTAGAACCAGTCATCGTTTTCAAACTCCGTCATCACGCCGAACCGCCACGTCAGCACTTCCTGCCGCCCGAATTCCTGCACCAGCGCATCCGCCAGTGCATAGATATAGCGGTAGTAGAGGGTGTAGTCATCCGGGGGAAACACGTTCATGCCGAAGCCCCCCAGCACATAATCGGCAGTATATTTCAGCGGCACACTGCCCAGCTTGAGAAACGGCTTCGCTCCCAGACGCAGAATGCCCTCGCAGTTTTTGAGCAGCCGTGTAAAATCGTAATCGTCCATCACCGTCGTGTCTGTCGGATCCCGAAACAGATCCCTGTCCGCTGTGCCGCCGGAGCACTGCATCAGCTGCACATACTGCACAAACTCGAACACGTCGTTCTGCGGATCGTTTTGCGCATCGTAAAACTGCGTCCCCATGTCCCACACGTTGACGTGCCCGACGATGTTGCCCACCGTGCCGCCCGTCTTTGCGGCATCCACGGTGAACGTGACACGGGGATTCCCCGTGAACAACAGGGAAAACAGCGAGACAAAGGACAGGAAAAAGGCAAGAATCTTTTGCATAAACCCACTCCCCTTACAAACTGTTTTATTCAAAAAAGCCCCTATACAAAAACAGACCCTCCGAAGAGAGTCTGTTGCGGTTGAAGGTTAAGCCTTGCCGTTGCAGCCGAGGACGTCCACGATCTTGTGCTCGACCATCTTCTGGATGGCTTCACGGGCGGGCTTGAGATACTGGCGGGGATCGAAGTGGCTGGGGTTCTCCGCCATATACTGACGGATCGCAGCGGTCATGGCAAGACGAAGGTCGGAGTCGATGTTGATCTTGCAGACAGCCTTGCCGGCGGCCTTGCGCAGCTCGCTTTCGGGGATGCCGATGGCGTTGTCCATGGCGCCGCCGTACTTGTTGATCAGGGCAACAAATTCCTGCGGGACGGAGGAAGCGCCGTGCAGCACGATGGGGAAGCCGGGCAGACGTGCTTCGACTTCTTCGAGAATGTCAATGCGGATCTTGGGATCCTGACCGGGCTTAAACTTGTATGCGCCGTGGCTGGTGCCGATGGCGATGGCCAAAGAATCCACGCCGGTGCGGGTCACGAAATCCTGAACCTGTTCGGGCTTGGTGTAGGAGGCGTCCTCTGCGGAAACGTTGACGTCATCCTCGATGCCGGCCAGCTGACCCAGCTCACCCTCGACGACAACGCCGTGGGCGTGGGCATAGTCCACGACCTTCTTGGTCAGGGCAACGTTCTCCTCGTAGGGCAGATGGGAACCGTCGATCATGACGGAGGTGAAGCCGCCGTCGATGCAGCTCTTGCAGGTCTCAAAATCGGGGCCGTGATCCAGGTGCAGGGCGATGGGCAGACCGGTCTCTTCCACGGCAGCCTCCACCAGCTTTACAAGATAGGTGTGGTTTGCATAGGCTCTGGCGCCCTTGGAAACCTGAAGGATCAGCGGTGCATTCAGCTTTGCGCCTGCGCCGACGATGCCCTGAATGATCTCCATGTTGTTGACGTTGAATGCGCCGACGGCATAGCCGCCCTTGTAGGCGTCCTCAAACATTTTTTTGGTCGTTACTAAAGGCATTTTCTTTCACTCCTTATGTTACTTTAAAAGTTCCTGTAATAGTATACCATAAAATCGTGGCTTGTCAACAAATTCTTGCGTTTACTTCACATCCAGCCACTCGATGAAGCAGACGGGGTTCTGGACGGGCGTGGGGCTGAGTGCGGAGAAATGGTGCGTGGTGGAATTGGTCATGCCGACAACGACAATTTTCTTCGCCGAGGGAGCGGCAACGCCGAAGCAAATTTCCTGATTGTTGCCTGAGAGTGCATACTTTCCAACGTCCGAACCGTTTTCGCTCAGGGTCAGCAGGAAACCGTCCGTCACGCCCTCGCCGCTGAGGAACCCGAAATCCACATTGTTCGACGAGCTTCTGCCGACGGCGACGTAGCCGCCCTTGACGGGAACGATGTCGGTGATCAAGTCGTTGTCCGCACCGCCGAACACATTGACCCACTCGACACGCAAAGAGGCGTCCAGTCGAATCACAAAGGCGTCGGCCTTACCCTGACAGAACTTGCCGGCAAAAACGGAGTCGTCCCGGTTGTTTCTCGTGCTTGCCCCGCCGATAACCACACCGCCGCCGTCCGCAACGGCGATACAGTCGATCTGGTCGCTGCCGGAGCCGGCGATGGCACGGTAGGCGATCATCTCGCCCTCGGGGGTGAACTTCATCACGATGGCATCCGCCTTACCGTAGCCCGCCATTTTCGCCATGTCCAGCTGCAAATAGGAACCCAAAGCACAGGCGGCGTTGCAGGAAGCATAGATATAGCCCTGCCCGGTGACCGCCACGGCGGAGATCTGCGCCGAATTGGTGCCGCCGTTGTACGACTGCATCCACTGCTTTTCGCCGGATGCGTTAAACTTCATCAAAATTGCGAGGTCGCATTCTGCGGGCAGACCGCTGAAATCACCGTCGGAAGAGTAGGTGAATCCGCCGACCACAAAGCCGCCGTCCGGCGCTGCCGCCACGCTGAGAAACTCATCCGCCTGGGAGCCGGAAAAACGCTTGAGCCATTCCTGCTCCCCTGCGGTGGAAACTTTCAAAAGGATCGCATCCATCGGGTCGCCCTTTTTCGTACCGAGTGTGCGTGCGTCCGCATAGCCCACCGCAATAAAGCTGCCATCTGCAAGCTCTGCGATTGCTGCAAGCGTCACACCGTTTTCGGCGTTCAGATTCTTTTTCATGTCGCCGAGGGTGGTTTTCCAAGTGTAGCTGCCGTTCTTGTCAAACTTCACAACGGCGGAACGGGTACCGCCCCATGTGGAATCCGTGCCGGCAAAGTCCCCGTCCTTGGAGCGGAACTGCGCCACGGCGATATAGCCGCCGTCCGAGGTCGCCGCCACATCATAGAAGCCGTCGCCGCCCGTGCCGCCGAAACCGGACAGCTTGGTGGATTCCAGCTTGGGCGCCGTTTTGACCTCTGTCGCCATGGTGCCGGTCTGGTTCTCCGTCGTACCAGTGGGTTTTGTGGTTGCGGGCGCAGTGGGCGCCTGGGTGGTGCCGCCGATGGGCGCCGCCGTGTACGCCTTTTCAAATGTCACCGTATTGGACGGGCTGTGGATGATATAGAATTCGCCCTTGCTGTTGACGGCAAGGTCAAAGCCGTAGTCGTTCAGCTGCTGCAAAATATCTTCCTGCTGTTTTTTTGTCAGGGACGCCATGCTGCCGTCCCACTTGCTGTAGCCGTCGTTGCCGAGCACGTTCGCCACTGCGGCGGCGATCTGTTCCCGGCTGGGCAGAGAATTGTAGTAGGGGCTTGTTGTCTCCTCACGACGGATGGCTTCGTTCTTGAATTCAAAACCGTCCTTGCCCAGATCCACATCGTAGCCCCGGTCATTCAGCTTGTCACGAACTGCCGCCTTTTCCTGCGTGGAGAGAGAGTTGTAGTCGCCATCCCATTGCTTTTCCTCGCCGAGCACCTGCTGCACCACCTCGGCGATCTCGTCCTCCTGTGCCGTGGGCACATAGTCGTAGTAGACCACACCGTTGTCCGTCACCGCCACGTTGTAGCCCTGCTGTTCCATTTTGTTTACGATCTTCTTGCGCTGGATATCCGTCAGCTTGCTGTAGTCACCGTCCCATTTCTGCTCTCCGAGCACTTCCTGAATGAGAACGTTCAGCCCATCCTCATCCATCGCCTCCACCGTTGCGGCGGTATAGGTCTCGGTGGGCACAAGGCTGTCCTCCGGCTCCTTAGCGGATCGGCCGCAGGAGACGAAAATTGCTGCCGTCAGTGTAACCGCCATCACGGCGGAAATTGCTTTCAGGATCTCTTTTTTCATAGCGGATCTCCTTTCAAAACAACGAAAAAACATATTTCAGTACTTTTATAGTATCACACTCCCCGGGGAATTGCAATGAAGAAACTGTGAATTTTCCGTTCCCGCCGCCGGAAATGCAAGGGGGAATGTATATTTTTGGACGCACGGGGGAAAACTGGGTACAAAGAACAGAAAAGGACGTGTGCATATGGAAAAGAAACCCTCCCGCCAATCCGCCGCAACCTATGCGGTGATGATCGTCTGCCTGCTGGCGGCAGGCCTCGGCGCCTACGGTGCCTCTAAAAATCCGAAGGACGGCCGAACCACCACCGAAAGCACTTCGTACACCCAGCCCACCAACATCCCCTCGCAGAATGTGGCGGCGAATGTGCCCGTTTCGGATGTGCCGTACAGCGAAACGCAGATCGAAACCGAGACGCAGACAGAAACCGAAGCGCAGAAGCAGTATATTCTGCCCATGGGCAACTTCATCACCAAGGACTATTCCGACGGCGCCGTAGTCTACTCCAACACCATGCAGGACTGGCGTGTGCATAACGGCATCGACTTCGGCGACAACCGAGGGCAGTCGGTGCTGGCGGCGGCAGACGGCAAGGTACAGAGCGTGACGACGGATACCCTTTGGGGCACGGTGGTGACTGTGGATCACGGCAACGGCGTCGTGGCAAAATACTGCGGTCTGGAAAAGGACAGTACGCCTGAGGTCGGCGCCGAGGTGGAGAAGGG
>JAQXLO010000234.1 GCA_029012165.1 Oscillospiraceae bacterium
GGTCTTTCCATTCGCATTATTGGAGAGGTTACCCGGGAAAAGCTGGATATCCTACGTCATGCAGACGCTATTTTCCGTGAGGAACTGGGCAAAAGCCGCAGCAAAGCCGATCAGTTTTTTGCTGTGCTGACCAACACACGAAGCGTTGGCGTGATGGGAGACTTCCGAACCTATGACTACACCCTCGCATTGCGTGCTGTCTGCACCAGCGATTTTATGACGTGCGAATACGCACGCCTGCCGCATTCCTTGCTTGCCCGTGCGTCCGCACGGATCACCAACGAAGTAGACGGTATCAACCGTGTCGTTTACGACATCACATCTAAACCCCCGGCGACGATCGAATGGGAATAAAAGATCAGGTCTTACGCTTTGAGTTTTGAAGCGCAAGACCTGTTTTTATATTTGTTCTACTTCGTCTGCGGTCAGCAATCTGGATTCACCGGGGGACAGGGAAATGTCGAGAGGTAATCCACCGATCTGCGCTCTGTGCAGTTCAACCACGGCGTTTCCGAGGGCAGCAAACATTCGCTTGACCTGATGGTATCGTCCCTCATGCAAGCGGACAACAACCTTGTTCGGCAGGTCGGTAAACTCGATGTCAGCGGCAAGGCAATGTGTGCCGTCCCCCAACACTACCCCGTTCCGAAAGGCGGTGACATAGCTTTCTTCCGCAGGATCCCGAAGTGTGGCGATGTAGGTTTTCGTTACATGGCTTCGGGGAGAGAGAATGCGGTGCGCAAAGTCGCCGTCATCCGTAATCAGTACAAAGCCTGTGGTGTCCCGATCTAACCGGCCGGCAGGAAATAAACCGCTTCTGCGCAAGTCCTGCGGCAAAAGGTCGATCACTGTTGTGTCACCCGGGGCACTGGAAACACTGACCACGCCTTTGGGTTTGTTTTGCATGATGTAGACGTGTTTCTCGGAGGAAAAGATTACCCCGTCCACCGTGACGATATCGCTGTCTGCGGTATGAAATCCGGCATCAGTGACGATTACACCGTTGATGCGTACTCTGCCGCTTTTCATCAGCGCTTTCACATCTTTGCGGCTGTAGGAGGAACGGGAGGAAAGCCACTTGTCGATGCGCTCCGTCATGCGAAGATCACCGAGAGCATCGACCCAAACACAGAGAGGATTCTTTGCATCAGCCGTGCGAAGAAAGACATACGGGCTTCACCGTGTTCCATGCCGGAAACACTGCCGCTGTCCATTAAAACACTTTCGCCGTCAATCACCGCATAGGATTTGATCTCGATGGTCTCCTCGCCGAACTCCAAAATACTGTAAACCGGGTCGGATGCAGGATATCCGTACTCTGTATAGGCGGGCAGGACATCCGGGCAGGAGTGCCCGTTGCACCCGGAGGAGCATCCGCACTCCAAATAGACCACGCCGTTTTCGGAAGCTGCGCCGTCCATGATCGGCTTGGAACGGCTGTAGCGGTGCGAGTGTCCGCTGACAACCAGATCAATGCCATATTTTTGCAGCAGGGGAGCAAGCGTTTCCCGCAGCATGGGGGCGTCCTTTTTGCTGTCCTGACAGCCATAAATGCTCTGGTGCAGCAAAACAGTGCGCCAACGGGTGTCGGGGTAGGCTCGGATCGCCTGATCCAGCACAGCCTCATGATCCCACGACACAACATTATTGCCGTCCAGCACGATAAACAGTGTATTGCCTTTGGTGAAGTAATACGGTTCATCACCAAGGGAGTGCACAATATTGGCGCTGCGGCGGTTGGGGTACTCAAAGTGCATATTCAGGTATTGGAAATAGAACTCATGGTTGCCAATGGTGGTGGCGATGGGCAACGAGCGCAGAATCTCCGGTGCGAGGAAAAGACGGTACTGCTGTTCCTGAATGCCGATTTCCGCTTGATCGCCGGCGGACAGACAAAGGGAGATGTCCGGGTTTGTCTCCATGGCCGCCTGCAAGGTGGTGTCCCAGCCGGCAAGATCGTGCAAAAGCACATCCTTTTCTTTCCAGTCACCGGAGCGTCCGAGCTGGATATCGGCAACGGTCAGGACGGAGAGCGGTTCGCCGACGGCATCGGTTTTGACACTGTATACATCGCTCCAAACGCCGTTTTTGGTGTACATATAATAATACTCTGTGTTCGGCAGCAGATTGCTCGCCGTAACACTGCATCGTTTCTGCGCCGTGATCGTTGGTCTTTCTCTGACCGGAAGGGTATCTTCCTGCGTCAAGGATACGGAAGTACCGATACGGAATTCATTTTTGCTTGTTAAGTCAGACAGCCAACAAAAGCGCAGCTCCGAGCTGTCCTGACCGGGCGTGACCGAGATAATTGCTTCGTCTTGGACGATACGATCCCATTGGCTGTCCCAGTACTCCATATCAGAGGCAAAGACTGATCCCATCGCACAGCAGCAAAATACTGCGGAAAGGAAGAGGGCGAGAATGGTTTTCATTTTTCGCATAATATTCACATCCTTTATACCGTGTAGTATAGCATAAAAAGTTTTTTTAATCTACTATTTTTTGAAAAATGATTGACATCTCTGTTTTTTATGATACCATAGTAAAAGCAAGAAAAGGAGGTTTCATTATGGGAGATCATTTTGACGTTCCCTTCAAAGACAAAAATTCAGAGCGCAAGATGCTTTATCGGCGGATCATGCGCATCACGGAGGATATACGTTCTCGTGTTTTTGACCAAAGCATACGGGTGACCGGTGTAGAATTTCGTGAGGGACAGTACGACTGCCACGATATGGACAAGGGCGAGTGGCGTCCTTTCGGCGACGAGGAACAGTGGGGCTATCGGGAGCAATACTGCTGGTTCCGCCAGACAGTCACGATCCCGCCGGAATTTAAGGGACGTGAGGTGGTTTATGCTGTCGATCCGCAGCCGGATCAAGGATGGCGCAGCAGATCGTTTCAGTTCATCGCATTTATTGACGGAGAAATGGCACAGGGACTGGATCCGTACCACACCTATGTCCCACTGACCAAATGTGCACAGGGCGGGGAGACCTTCCATATCGCCTTAAATGCCTATTGTGACGATTGGGAGTTTCGTGGACAGGGCAAGTTCCATGCTTTTTTGAAAACAAGAGACAATGTGGTGCGTGACCTTTTGTACGACATTTCCGTTCCGCTGGAGGTCGCCCATCAGTACGATGCGGATGACCTGCCGAGAATCGACATCCTGAAAACGCTGAACGAAGCCGTTTCCATGCTGGAGCTGTGCACACCGGATGACGATCTTTTCCATGAATCTGCGAAGCAGGCATCCCGGTATCTGCACGAGAATTTATACGGCGAATCTATGCCGGTAAAGGTTTCCGCTATCGGTCACACGCATATTGACACAGCGTGGCTGTGGCGTGTACGCCAGTCCCGGGACAAGGCTGGGCGTACATTCTCCTCGGTCATTCGGCTGATGGAGGAATATCCCGACTTCAAGTTTATGTCCTCCCAGGCGCAGCTGTATGAATTTGTTAAGCAGGATTACCCGGAGCTGTTTGAGAAGATTCGTGCAAAAGTTGCCGAGGGCAAGTGGGAGCCGGAGGGCTCCATGTGGGTGGAGTCGGATACCAACATCGTTTCCGGCGAATCTCTTGTGCGGCAGTTTTTGGTGGGAAAACGCTTTTTCCAAAAGGAATTCGGCGTCGACAACAAGATTATGTGGCTGCCGGATGTATTCGGCTATTCTGCATCTTTGCCGCAGATCATGAAGCTTGCCGATATCGACTACTTCATGACAACAAAAATCTCCTGGAGCGAATATGACCGTCTGCCTTTTGATACGTTTATGTGGAAGGGTATCGATGGCACAGAGATACTCTCGCATTTTATTCCCAGCGTCCATAAAGAAGAACTTGAACGACAAGGCTTCTCGACGACCTACAACGCACATCTGCGCCCGGATTATATTGTCAACGGCTGGAGACGCTACTCCAATAAAGACCTGAACAAAAGCTGGCTTTGCTCCTATGGATTTGGTGACGGCGGCGGCGGTCCGACCAGAGAAATGCTTGAAAACGGCAAACGTATGCGAGAGGGGATCGAGGGCTGTCCCAAAGTGGAGCCGGAGTTTGCAAGGACTTTCTTTGACGATCTTGCCGAAACCGTAAAAGACAATCCGAGACTGCCGAAATGGTTCGGAGAGTTGTACCTGCAATTCCACCGTGGTACACTGACTTCGCAGGCGAGAAACAAGCGCTATAACCGCAAGACGGAGCTTTTGATGCACGACTGCGAAACCCTCGGCACCATGGCAAAGGTGCTGTGCGGCAAGGATTATCCTGCCGAGGAACTGCTGGCGGACTGGAAGCTGATTCTGCTCAACCAGTTCCACGACATTATTCCCGGTTCCTCCATTGCGCCGGTCTATGAGGACAGCAAGAGGGAATATGAGCAGGTTTTGGCAAGCGGTCGTCAGATGGTGTCCGACAGTATGGATGCGCTTATTTCCGCCATGCATCTGGAAAAGGATTCTTTGGTGGTTTTCAATACCCTTGGGTTTACACGCACGGATATGGTTCTCACGGATGTGCCGCGGTATGATGCGTTTGTGATCTGCGATGCAGACGGCGCCGAAGTGCCGTATCAGATCACCTTCGACGGAAAGCTTCTGTTCCTTGCGAAGGATGTACCGGCCAAGGGCTATAAGGCATTTTCTGTCTGCGCAGGAAAGCCGTCCTTCGGTGCCGGCAAAGTGAATGCAGATGCAGACGGCAAAACCTTTGATACGCCGTATCTGTATGCACAATTTGACGAGCAGTGCAATATCGCCAAACTGATCCATAAAAAGTCCGGCAGAGCGGTGGCGCCGGAAGGAGAAGTTCTCAATCGGCTGATCGCCTATGAGGATCGCCCGAATTGCTACGAGGCGTGGGAACTGAAGGTGTATTACGATGAAAAATCGTGGACGCTCGATGACGTGACAGATGCGCAGATCATAGAGCAGGGGGCACTGCGAACCGTGTTCAAGGTCGTTCGTCCGTTCAACAGTTCTACGGTGGAGCAGTATTTCATCTTCTACAGCGATCTTGAGCGCATTGATGTGCAGTATGTCATCGACTGGCACGAAAAGAATGTGCTTTTAAAAGCGGATTACCCTGTGGATGTCAACGCTTCTCGGGCAACCTACGACATCCAGTTCGGCAATCTGGAACGCACGACCCACAATAACACGACATGGGACTACGCTGCCTTTGAGGTTTGCGGGCATAAGTGGGCGGATCTTTCGGACAACGGCTTCGGCTTTTCCGTGCTGAACGACTGCAAATATGGCTGGACAATCAAAGAGGGGCGCATCTGCCCGTCGATCCTGCGCAGTGCTGCGGATCCCAATCCGAATCAGGACAGAGAGGTACATCACGTCACATACTCTCTTTATCCCCACACGGGCGCTGTCAGCACATCGGGTGTTGTGCAGGAAGGGTACAAACTGAACGTACCGCTGTACTGCACATTTGCCAATGCACAGCAGGGCACTCTGCCGAACATTCTCTGCATGGCGGAGCCGGACAAGGACAACGTGATTTTGGAAACCGTCAAAATCGCAGAGGACAGCGACGCCGTTATTTACAGAACCTACGAAACATGGAATCGTGCCGTAACATGTACGATTCGGTTTGACAAGCCCATACGCAAGGCCTTTGTCACGAATTTGATGGAAAACAAGGACGAAAGCGTGGAACCTGTTGGAAATACCTTGACGCTGGATTATCATCCCTTTGAGATCAAGACGCTCAAGCTGTTTTTTTGATATGCAATCAGAACCCGGTTTTGATTCGTCTATGGTGTAATATGAAAAGACTGCCGCATTTTTGTGCAGCAGTCTTTTTCAGTATTGCTCCTCCCGCAAAAGCTTTTCTCGCTGTTTGTAGTCGGGCATATATTTGCCGATCAGCGCATAAAAGGAACGGCCATGGTTATGATGCTTGATATGCGCCAATTCATGTACCACAACGTAGTCAATGGCTTCCTCGGGATATCGCATGAGGATATAGGAGAAGCAAAGTCCGTTGTCACCGCTGCAGCTTCCGAATCGGGAGTGGGCAGAGGTGATCTTGACGCTCTTGGGTTTCACACCCATTTTTTTGGCGTAGTATTCCACCTTCGGCGGTATCACGCTGCGTGCCTTTGCTTTCAGCACTTCGATGTCTGCATCCGTTAGTTCATATGCCATTTTGGCTTCATTTCGCTGCCGGCGAATTTCCAAGTGCTTTTCTATCCATGCTCTGTTCTTCTCGGCAACGTCATAGAGCTCGGCGTCCGGCACAGACTTCGGCGCTCGAACCAAAACGCGCAGATCCTTCGTGATCTCCAAAGCGACCGATTTTCTATCGGAGCGAATAATTTCCACGGTGTAGTCCATACGGTACCCCATACTTTCAATTTTTTTGCTGTGTTTCCTTGAGCAGTTCCTCCGGCGTTACGCCGAACAATTTCGCTAAAGCCATGAGATTGGATGTACTCGGATCTGTCAGGCCGCTTTCCCACTTGGAGATGGCCTGCCGGCTGACGCCGACCGTTTCCGCAACAAATTCCTGCGTCATGCGGCACGCACTGCGGTGTTTTTTCAAAACATCTCCCAGATATTTGGGCGATTCCGATTTCTCTTTTCGGCTCGTTTCCGATCGAAGATATTTGCGCAGCGCTTTTATCAGCAGGAACAGCAGATACCCGATCAGTGTGAGAACCGCAAGATTCAGGACAAGAAAAAGTGTGGTTTTGATTGGAAATACCATCGTTTTGTCCTCCTTTCCTGCAATACAGTATACAGCTTATTCTTCGGTTGCTCTACCAACTATTGCGCAACTTTCATACGCTTTGCGCTTCATCATACCATTATTCTGTTCGGAATGCAACAGAATAATGGTTGATTTTTTTTCGATTTGTGTTATACTTAACTTCAAGAGGAAAGGAGTGATTCGTGTGAAAAAAATTATTGCGATTGTATTGTCTGTGGTAGTCGTGGCGGGGATCGGAGTGGGTCTTTATTTTTATTTTTCAGACCGTGATATGCCGAAGCCGGTGGATGGAGAAAAGACCGTCACGGTTAATGTGATTGCCAACGGACAAACAGAAACCTTTACATCCAAGACGCAGGAAGTATATTTGCGTGGACTGCTGGAGCAAATGGAGCTTATCGAGGGCGTGGAATCGGATTACGGCTTATATGTGCAGAAAGTCAACGGTATTGCCGCCGATGAGAGTCTCGAACAGTGGTGGAAATTCAGCCTGAACGGTGAGATGCTGCAAACCGGTGTGGAAACCGCTCTGTTTTCCGATGGAGATGTTGTGGATATTGAACTGATACAAGGATATGACAGTTTCTGAACACAGAAAAAACGATACTAAAAACCCGGTCTTCACTTGCGGTGAGGATCGGGTTTTGTCTTAGTCAGCGGAAAGAACAGAAATTGCTTTTTGCAGCTGCGCATCCTTGCTTTCGTCCAAAACAGAGGCGCTTCCCTCCACTTCATGGTTCGGCACAAGACCGACTTCGTTGAAGGATTCGCTCTTGTAGGGTATGATTTTGGAGGTCGTCAGGATCACGGCGCTGCCGTCCTCCAACGTGAACGCTTGCTGCGCCGTGCCCACACCGGCGGTTTGGGTGCCGACAAGCACAGCTTTGTCGAAATCACGCAGATCGCACGCAAACAATTCCGCAGGACCGGCTGTTTCGCCGTTGACGAGAACTACCATGGGCAGATTCAGGTTGTTGGAAGAGGAGGGATAGTTGGCGACCGGTGTGCCATCTCTGCCGACCAGTTTTGCAAGTACTTCGTCCTGACTGCTGCAAATGGGGGTGATGCAGTCGATGCAGGCAGCGGCGTATTCCACCGTGCCTTCTTTGGTGCTGCGCAGGTCAAAGATGATGGAGGCTGCGCCCGCTTCCTGCACCGCCGTGATGGCTTCTTTGAGCTGATCCTGTGTATTGGCATAAAAAGCGGAGATACAGATATACCCCACATTGCCGATCACCTTGTGGGAGACGGAAACAAAACTGTAGCCGACCGTTACGGAGAATTCCAAAGGGGTGCCGTTTCGGCTGCAAGTTACGGAGACCGTGGAAAGTGTATCGCCGCTGAGCGTATCCAAGAGCGATTCATAGTTGTTTGCGGTGATCTTTTCACCGGCAATTTTTGTGAGGATATCATTTTCCTTGATCCCCTTTGCGGCTGCGGAGGAACCATTTGCCACAGAGGTGACGACGAGCTTGGCAGTAGCGGCGTCCCATGTGGTCGTGATGCCAACGCCGGAAGCATTGCCGTTCAGTCGCTCGGTATAATCGGTGTAAGCAGAGGCTGTTAGGAAATGACTGTTGGGATCGCCCAAGCCGTTGACATAGCCATCGGAAATGCTGAAATTGATTTTTTCGCTGTTGATCGAGCCAAAGTAGTAGTAATTTGTGCGGATCAGTGCATTGATATCGTCGATCGCCGAGTACATTTCTGTGCGTCCGGATATATCGGAAATCAGCTTATTGTAGATGGTTTGGGAAACGGCTACTGTGACGGCAAAGGTGGCGGCAATCGAGGCTAAAATCAGCGCCAATGCCACACCGACGGAAATCTTTTTACTCATCGGACATCCTCTTTCTTAGGGCATGGAGACATAGTTGAGCGGATTGACACGGGAGACTGTGCCGTTTTTGTTGACTCGCACTTCAAAGTGCAGGTGGGGACCTGTGGTGTTGCCTGTGTGTCCCGCTTTGGCGATCACCTGACCCTGAGAAACGGTTTGTCCTTGACTGATAAGGATAGAGCTGCAATGGTAATATGCGGTGAACAGACCGTTGCCATGGTCGAGAATGATGTAGTTGCCCATGGACCAGTGACCGTAGCCGACAGTCATCGCTTTGCCGCTTTGGGCGGCGACAATGTTTTTGCCCTCTGTGCCGCCGCTGACGCAAATGTCGATACCGTGGTGCGGCGTGCCGTCGGAGTAGGCGGGATAGTAAGCGGAAATGTAGCAGTTATCGTAGGGCAGGGGCCAAATCAATGTGCCGTCATTCTTGATTTCCACAGGAACTTCCTGTCCTTGGGAGGAGCCTTGTGCGGCGATCAAGGCGTCGATCTCCGCATCGACTTTTTCCTGCTCGGCGATCAACTGCTTTTGAATGGCCTTATATTCCGCACTCTGCTTGTCCAGCGTTTGCAGCATGGCGACAGCGTCGCTTCGTTTGACGTTGACAGCGTTTTTCTTGCTTGCCAATTCATCGGCAGAGGACTGAACACTGGCTTGTTTTTCCTGCAGCTCTTTTTTCTGTTCCTCGACCTCGGTTTTTTTTGCGTTCACTGTGTCGATAGATGCGTCCAAAGCGCTGCTCATTTCGTTGAGGTGCTGAATATCCTTTTCCAGACCTTCGATCATTTCCTTATCATATTGGGAAGCATTTTGCAGATATTGCTGGCGGGTGAGAATATCGGAAAGACTCTTGGCGCCAAACAAAATCTCTAAATCCGAAGCTTCCCCCATCATATAGGAAAGCGCCAAACGATCCAAAACCTTTTGATAGGTCAAATCAATGGAGGCTTCCGACATGGCAATTTCGATCTTGGTCTGGGTGATCTGGGCGTTGATGCCTTCGATCTCCGCATCCAGATCGTAGATGTTTTCATTTAGGTTTTGAATGTTGCCGTTGAGCAAGCTGATCTTTTGATCCAGAAGGCTGATTTGGTCGTTTAATCCGTTGATCTCGGACTCGAGTGC
>JAQXLO010000235.1 GCA_029012165.1 Oscillospiraceae bacterium
CGGTCGTTTCCCATTCGGCGGGCAATCCTGCGCCGGACGCCTTTGCCGTCAAACAGATCAGCGAGATCTGCGCCGACATTTTTGCGACACGTCCCATCGACGCCCTGCAGTACAGTGTAACGGAGGGATACCCGCAGCTGCGGACTTTCGTCAAAGAGTATATGCTCTCCAGACACAATATCGGTCGTGCTTTTGACGACATCCTGATCACCTCCGGTGCTCAGCAGATCATGGAGCTTTCCGCAAAATGTCTTTGCAACGAAGGTGATGTAATCATTTGCGAGGATCCAAGCTTTATCGGGTCGCTGAATTGTTTTCGCAGTCTGGGCGCAAAACTCAAGGGCGTGCCCATTGAGCCGGATGGGATGTCTATGCAGGCGCTGGAAAAGGTTCTTGCCGAAACGCCGAATGCACGGTTTATTTACACCATCCCCAATTTCCAGAATCCCACCGGCATCACCATGTCCTTGGAAAAGCGCAAACAGCTGTATGCCCTTGCCAAGCAGTACGGCGTGCTGATCGTGGAGGACAACCCCTACGGCGATTTGCGCTATCAGGGGGAAAGCCTGCCGAGCATCAAATCCTTTGACGAGGACGGACTGGTGATCTACAGCGGCAGCTTTTCCAAAGTCATCGCCCCGGGACTTCGTGTCGGGTATTGCATCGCACCGGCGGAGATCATGAAAAAAATGGTCGTTGCGAAACAGGGGGAGGATGTACATACCAATATTCTTTGTCAAATGATCTGCTACGAATTTTTGACAAAGTACGACTTTGACGAAAACCTCGCAAATTTGCGCACGCTTTATAAAAAGAAAGCAGCCTTTGCGATGGAGCTTTTGGATCGGTATGTTGTTCCCCACGGAATCACATATCACCCGACCCAAGGCGGCTTGTTTATCTGGTGCACGCTGCCAGAGAGTGTGGATATGTCGTGGTTCTGCACGGCGGCTGTGCGGGATCACAAGGTGGCGATCGTTCCCGGCAGCACATTCCTTTGCGATGAAAGCGGCACCAGCCACTGCTTCCGAATCAATTTCTCCACCCCTTCGGACGAAAAACTGGAAGAAGGGATCAAAAGACTGGGCAAATTTGCGGCTGAAGTACTCGGTTAATTGTAACGGAAATATTTAGCGGATTTTGCAGAAAATTTTGCTTGGAGGGTTTAAATTGAAACAGATGAAAACAGCGAGAGTCCTTTCTGTACTCATGGCTCTGATCCTTCTGGTTCAGACAATGGGCGCATCCTTCTCCGCTTTTGCTGTCGTCAACACCGTTACGGGTGACGTGATCGGGAACAAAGATTTTACGATCACCAACCCTTACGCAGATGTGGACTGGGACACATGGTACCAGTACAAGGGCACGACGCATGTCCATACCCACACCAGTGACGGCAGCGAAGACATCAACGAGATGATCGAGAAATATTATGAACTCGGCTATGAGGTGATGGCCATTACAGACCACGGTACGGTCAACTACGGCTGGACCAAGAGTCCCAGTCGTCACTCCATGTTTTCCTACCAGTGGTTCGTTCACAGCGACCCCACGGGTATCAAACAGGCACGATACGACGAAATAACCACGGGCGTCGGTCGCGAGAACGGTATCGGCATGATCGAGGTTCCCCTTGGCATCGAGCTGAACGGTGCATCTACGCAGAAGGTGCATATCAACAGTTTCTTTGCAGATGCCGGTGACGGCGATATGGAGACCGGCTCCACATGGCCGTCCTCTGCCATCGCAAAAGTACAGAAGGTGACCGATGAAAGCAACGGCGCCGTGGAGGGCGTTTGCCACATCAACCATGTCGGCGAATGGTCCGGCGGCAACGGGGATAAGCTCGGCACCTATACACCGGACTTCGTCAATCGTTTTGCCCAGATTTTCAGAGACTACAGTGTTCTGGTCGGTATGGAGCTTGTCAATACCGCCGACGGCCGTACCCGTAACGACCGCTATCTGTATGACGAAGTGCTGAAGGTGCTTGCCCCCGAGGGAAAGAACGTTCACGGCTTCTGCTCGGACGACGCCCACGAATTCAGTGACTGCAACAGAAACGCAAACTATTTTATCATGCCCGAACAAACGTGGCAAAACGTGCGAACAAGCATGAAAACGGGCGCCTTCTTTGCCTGCTCCAAGTTCTCCAAGACCCCGGACGAATTGGGCGACGGTTTTGAAGGTACCGGCGATTACCCGCGCATTCAGCGCATCACCGTCGATCAGGAAAAGGATCAGATCATCTTTGAATGCACAAAGGCTGACAAGATCAAGCTGGTTGCAGACGGCGAAGTCATCGAGTACTACAAGGCAGATGAGGATGGAGATACCATCACCTTCGACTTGAATGCCTATGAGAACAAGATCAACAGCTATGTGCGTGTGTACCTGACCGGTCCCGGCGGTATCTGCTATGTGCAGCCGTTCCTGCTGACCTCTGTCTCGACCAGCACCTGTTCCGTAAAGTTTAATCTCCCCGGTGAAAACGCAACGTTTGTGCTCAAGGATTCCGCCGGAAATATTGTGCAGCCGGTGAATTCTGACTATACATACGTTTTAACTCCCGGCACATACAAGTATACTTCGACCAGATTCGGTTTTGTCGATGCGGTGGATGTTCCCTTCACACTGACACAGGCGCAGTATGACGCCGGCGAAAAAATTGTGGTGGATATTGAACTGGAAAAGGACAACTCTCTGGGTCTGACCTATTTCTATGTCCCGGAAACGATTTACCTCAATGTAAACAATGCAAAGACGTTCCAGTATTACATCGACCGCGCCAACGAAATAGACGGCAAGCCGAATGCTTCTGCGACCAAAACGACAGGTAATATTTTCTTCTACCGTGAGGATGCGGAGAGTGTTACCGTGTCTGCGGAGGTCTATTCCGGACCGACGCTTTCCGGCATCCGCTTCAACAACGGCGCACAGACCCTTTCCGTTTCTGCTTCCGGATCAACCTTGTCCACGCAGATCACCTACGGCGCTTTTTCAGAAATTTTGACTTCGGACGCCGTGATCAAGTGGACGGCGTCCTACCGTGTTGCCGGTGCAACACTGAAGTCCTATGCCTACTCCTACGTTTACAAGCCGCTCTTCGGTATGAACTCCACCTTGGCGGCCGGCGGTCAGGCCAAGACCTCCAACACCTTCCCCGGCTGGAACCACTCGACGATGCACGTTACGGGCACCGTTTGGTTTGCAGGCGTACATTCTGTTTCCGGCGGCTCCGTAAGCTACCTGTTCCCGTACTATGGCACAGGCAGTACAACGATTTCCGGCTCCGGAACAGGCGGCATCAGTCAGTCCGGCGTCGGTATGTCCATTGGTTCAGAGCAGAGCAGCGGCGGCAGTGTCAACAAGACAGTTTCCGGCAGCACCGGCTACCTGACCATTGATACGAGCCGTGTGAGCAACTTCAACCAAATTCCCTATCTCGCCATGGGCTTGGACGTCAACAACGCGGTGCAGTGTACAGGTGAGAGTGCCAATGATCAGCAAAACTATATGAAATTCGGCGGAACAACGGTTTATGAGCAGTACATAGACAGACTAAATGACTACAGCGGACAGAGGCTGTATCTTGCGGATAACGCCTCCCCTGTCCAAGTGAACCATGCGGTCAACACAGGGGAAACATCCATCGAGATCTCCGGCCGTATTTCCGGCGCAAAGGAGGACAGAAATGACTCCATAACGGGCGTAATGACTCTCAAAGTGACGTATGTCAATAAAGATTTGCTGCGTACCTATATCAACAACGAAATTAACCGCAGCTACCAGTCCGGCGAATTTACCAGCCAATCCAACTTCAACGCCTACATGGAACAGCTCACCAGCGCCTACATCGTGCTGGGCAATCCTGCCGCTACACCGGATGCGGTACTGAATGCGTGCCAGGGCATTGTGAACGCCACATCCGGAGATAAGCTTACACGCAAAACGAGCACCCTCACCGTGTACCACAAGTATACCACCGGTCAGGAGATCAGCCACGAAACCATCGACTATACGTTGGGCACAAAACTTGTGACGGAAAAGTTGAGCCTTGAGGGCAGTGTATACATGGGCTGGGCTGCGTTCGCCAATGAAAAGTCGTATTACACAGGCGACTCAAGCGGCGTGGAGGTGTATACCTTTGCCGAAGATATGTACATTGAATTCAGCTATAAGCCCAACGTGTACAACGTGACGTTTGATACCTTGGGCGGCAGCTTGGATGCAGTTGCCCGCTTTACCGTTTTGTACGATACGGTGTTAAGCGTGCCGACTGCAGCGCCGCAAAAAACGGGCTTTACCTTCAACAACTGGATCTTGGACCGTGATAATCAGGCCTACAATCCCGGTGATTCCATTGTTTACCGATTTACCGAAGATGCAACCTTCACGGCCAACTACACCGCAAACAACTACAACATTTCCTTCGATTTGAACGGCGGCGATACGTCGTATGTGCCGGATTCCATTCTTGAAAATGTGATTCCTTTCGGTGACTCCTATACACTGCCGCAGCAGTTCCCGGATGCGGAGGATCCCACCAGAGAATATCCCACCCGCACGGGCTACCTGTTCCACGGCTGGTATCTGGACGCATCGGATAAGGTTTATTCGGCCGGTGCAACGCTGGCATGGCTTTTCGCAAGCGACGGCACCTTTGTCGCACAGTGGGAGCCGATTCAGTATACGGTAGCTTTTGCCGGCGGTGACGGTGCAGAGGGTAAGCAGGACTCTTTCTCCGTCAGCTATGACGTCACATTCACCTTGCCGGAATTCGGCGGATTCAAAAAAACCGGCTACGATCAGGTGGGTTGGCTGCTGAACGGACAGAGATACTATCCCGGCATGACGCTGAAAAATGTCTGCACCGAAGATGATGGTACCGCAACCTTTGAGGCGGAGTGGAGTAACCTTTCCTACATCATTTCCTTTGATACGGGCACAAGCGACATTACCTACCCGGATATGCGTGTGGAATATCTGTCCAAATACGGCAATCTTCCCGTACTGTCTCGACCGGGCTATGAATTTGAAGGATGGTATCTGAGCGGCTCCGATGTGCCGATCACCGCAGATACCGTGGTCACCACCGACGGCAACCATACTCTGTATGCCCGCTGGTCACTTGCGCAGTATACGGTCAACTTCGATACCGGATTCACGGCGGTCTGCAAACCGATCACCGTAACCTATTCCGAGTCGTATGGCACATTGCCCACTTTGAGCAGAACCGGCTATACCTTTGACGGCTGGTACTATGGGCAGAATCTGATCACTGAGTCCACCACGGTTTCCACGACGACCGACCATACCCTGAGTGCAAAATGGACGATCAAGACGGTGCATGTGCACCTTGTTCCCAACTATGCGGGTGCCGTTGTATCGGATTTCGATATTGACTACAATCAGCCTTACGGCGACAATCTGCCCGAGCTTACCCGGGAGGATTATTGGTTCCTCGGCTGGTATTTGGGCGATACCAAGGTCACGGCACAGACGCTGGTTTCTGTGGAAACGGATCACGAACTGCAAGCCGGATGGGAACAGTTCAAGCACGTTACCGTGACATTCGACGCTGTCAGCGATACCAAGGATGTCATTGTCGGCGAAGTTTACGGCGCACTGCCGCAGGCCGAAAAAGAGGGCTACACATTTGTCGGCTGGACATACGCCGGCAACGAGATCACCGAATCCTCGATCGTCTCCACGGAAACATCCCATCAGCTTGTGGCAGCATTCCAAGCGAATACATACACTGTGCATTATGAAACCGGTTTCTCCGACTTGGCGATTCGCAGCAAGAGCGTGACCTTTGATGCGCCGTATGGCACGCTCCCAGCACCTACCTACAGCGGATATTCCTTCGTCGGCTGGCAGCTGAATGGTTCGACCGTTACGGCGGAAACTGCAGTCAAGACTGCTGCCGAACACACACTGATTGCTGTTTGGGACGCCAACACATACACAGTATCTTTCTCCACCGGTTTTGACGATGTCACCTGTAATCCGATCTTTGTCACCTACGATCAGCCCTACGCCGGTTTGCCCACGCCGCAAAAGGAAGGCTACGTTTTCAGCGGCTGGACGTATATTTCCAGACCGGTAACGGAAAGCACTATCGTTTCGGTTTCTTCGGATCATACCCTGACCGCAAAGTGGAGCAACGCTTCCTATACCGTTTCCTTTGATACCAAGGGCGGTTCCGAATGTGCACCCATTACGGTCGTGTATAATTCCATCTACAGTACGCTGC
The DNA here is from genome assembly GCA_029012165.1 of Oscillospiraceae bacterium. Taxonomy (GTDB): domain Bacteria; phylum Bacillota; class Clostridia; order Oscillospirales; family Acutalibacteraceae; genus UBA1425. The sequence continues at coordinate 6,260 of JAQXLO010000235.1, forward strand.
CTGTCTCCACAAAGAAAGGCTATTTGCTTTCCTACTGGACATACAACGGCTCTCCCGTCTATGCAGACACCGTGGTAACTGCCACCGAAGATCACATTTTAGAAGCGGTTTGGAGTGCACAGTCCTACGAAGTCATCTTTGACAGCGACGGCGGCGACATCTGCCCCAATATCGTGGTCACCTACGGTGAGCAGTACGGCACGCTGCCGGTGCCCTCCAGATCCGGCTATGCCTTTGTCGGCTGGCTCTTGAACGATGAACTGGTCACGGAGGAGACCATCGTTACCATCGCCTCTGTCCATACGCTCACCGCAAGCTGGAGCGCATTACCCACCTACACAGTCAGCTTTGACTGCAACGGCGGTACATCGGAGAGCGGCGAAGAGATCGAACCCAAAAAAGTCACCTATCAAATGCCCTACGGCGCATTGGAGTCTCCTGTGCGTGATGGCTATATCTTCGCCAACTGGAGCTATCAGTCCGCAGTGATCACGGCGAGCAGCACTGTCGAAGTGAATGCCGATCATACGCTTGTTGCCCAGTGGACACCCGTTTCCAACAATGTCCGCCTGAACGCTGCAAACGGAACGGAGGTCACCACGATCTATGTGGACAGTGATGCTAAATACGGAGAAGCATTGACAACACCCACCCGCACAGGATACACATTCGCCGGCTGGTATTATGGCGAAACACTGGTGGATCAGCAGTCAACCATTGCTGTAAATTCCAACCATACGCTTACCGCACACTGGACGCCCATCTCCGTGATCGTATCCTTCGATCCCGGCGAGGATGCCACTGTCAGTACCTCCACCATCGCAATTGACTACGATGCTTTCTATAGATTCCCCGAAACGCCGGTCAAGATTGGCTTCCAGTTTGTCGGCTGGTATGACGACCAGGATAAACTGGTCACGACTTCGGTGCAGATGAAACGCACTGAGGCACACACCCTGACTGCACACTGGACAGAGGGCACCACTTATACCATCACCTTCGATTCCAACGGTGGTACAGCCTGCGATCCCATGGAAGTCGCAGAGGGCGAGGCGTTCTTTGAGAAACTGCCCGTGCCGCAGAAATACGGCTACAACTTCAGCTACTGGTACATCGACTACCTTGGCGCTTTGTCCGGCCGAATCACCAGCGATGCTATTGCACAGGAGCCGTTGAATCTGGTTGCGCAGTACACTGCGGTACGTTTTGCCGTTACCTTTGACTACGCCGACGGTCGTCCGCTGTACACAAAGAATGTGGCATATAAGGGCAAATACAACTTTACCAATGATGAGAATGAAACTCCGACCAGAGCGGGCTACGTCTTTGACGGTTGGTATCTGGACGATACGCAGATTCTCAGCACGACCGTGGTTTCCACTATTGAGCCGCACACCTTGACGGCACACTGGAGTGCCAGTACCTACATCGTCAACTTTGAAGCCTATAACAGTTTGTCCTACGACCCGGTGCAGGTCACCTTCGGTCAGCCGTACACAAACCTGCCTGTACCTACACTGAAGGACTACAAGTTCCTCGGCTGGTGCGCATCGGAAGTGGCTGCGGACGAGTCTGAGCTGATTACAAACAGCACGATCGTTTCCATCGACACCGATCACAAGCTGTATGCACAGTGGAAAGCGAATGTCTATATTACCGTTCAGTTCGACTCTGCCGGAGGCTCCGATGTGGAGAGTACCGTTCTCATCGCAGAAGATCCCTACGGCACACTGCCGACCCCGACCAAAGTCGGTTACCGATTCAGCGGATGGTATTTGGATTCCGCAAAAATTACCCAAGACAGCATTGTCGGTTCCGAAAACCACACCTTGGTTGCGCATTGGTCAGCCAACGCCTACAAGGTCTCCTTTAATTCGGACGGAGGCGGAACATTTGAAGATGCAACCGTTGTTTTTGGCAGTGTCTATGGTTCCGCACTCCCGACACCGAGCAAGGAAAAATACAAGTTCCTCGGCTGGGTGAATGAAAATGACGAATATGTGGATGAAGACACCATCGTCACAACGGCCGCAGACCATACGCTGACGGCGCAGTGGGAAGAGATCATCATTTACTACAGCGTTACATGGATGATCGGTGAAACCAAGACCGTTGATTCCTATCGAGCCGGTCAGACGATCCTTCCGCCCGAGATCCCGGCCAAGACCGGCTATACTGTGTGCTGGGATGAAACGGTGCCGACGGTGATGCCGGAGCAGAATCTCTATTTCGAGGCTGTGTATTCGGCGATCGTTTGCAGCATCACTTACTCCGGCGTGGATAACACGGACTCCCTGCCGGCGACACACGTCTACAACACCAAGACGACGATTCCGAATCTCTCCAAGAAGGGATATGATTTCCTCGGCTGGAGGATCAACGGCGGCGAATTGCAGACCGATGTCACCCTTGCCGAAACAGACTACCTGTCGGATATCACGATGGAGGCCTGCTGGCAGGTGCACACATTCCCCATCACGATCGCCACATCCCTCGGCGGATTCGTCAAGCTGTATGACAGCGATGGGAATTATCTGCCGATAACCGCCGGTTCCCGAGTGATCGAATACGGCACACGCATTCTTGTAAAGCCGGTATCCATCTGCGGCAGTGAGCTGAAGGAATTGTACATGACGGACGCAAACGGTACCCGTACAGCGCTGAACGGAGACTACTGGATCACCGTTACCGGAGAGTTTACCATTACGGCGATTTATGCGGATTCTTCGCAGGTCAATACCGTTCGTGTCGTCAACGGCAGAGTCAACGCCAGACAGGCGGCCTATATCCCGATGTATGGCACGGTCACCGTCTGTGCGGATGAGATTATGGACGGCAAGCGATTTGCCTACTGGGCCATTGACACAGAAGACGGCGAAGTGTTCAGCTATGAAAAGGACTGCACGTTTATCTGCGTATCCGATCTTAAGCTGGTTGCCGTTTATAGCGCCGATGCTGTGACACAGCAGGCCAATATCGTCACGGTTAAAGCTTCTGCATCGCATCTCACCGAGGTCAATGATCTTAATTCTCTGTCGTACTACGGCTACGTTGTTCTGCCGGAGGATTGCACGCTGGTCGAGGCCGGACTGCTGCTGACCAACGCAGACCCCGCAGCCTTGACAACGGATGGATTTGTTCTTGGCGCAGATCATGTGATTGCACTCAATGCCGCCACAGTGAACGATCACGGTTTGTTGAAGGTTACTGTAAACCGTGTCGCCGATGAACAGACGAGAACTGGACGTTTCTATCTCAAGTACATCCAAAACGGCGTCACCTACACCATTTACAGCGACAACTGGTCCACTTTAACCACCCCCACAGCAGCATAAAACAGTTACAGCCTGTTCCTCAAAAGGGAACAGGCTGTTTCAGACTGTCGATAAAGGCGCCCGAGCGCACACAAGACACTTTAAGAAAAGTCGGAAGCATCGACAGACCATACAAAATACAAGCATCGGCACGGCATCGAACCGTGCCGATGCTTGTATGCTTGCCGTTTTTTCGGGCTCGGAGTACCCTTGTACGCCTATCGCCCGAAGAAAACGGCATCGGGCATCCTTTCTCGCCAGTCTGCCAGCTTGCCGAAAATACTTTTTCGACAAGCTGCACCCTCCCTCGCAGGGAGGGCTTTCGCTTTGTAAAACCAAACTTTCGCCGGACTTTTTCGACAGTCTGTCAAGCTTTGAAAAGGCTTGAGCGAAACAATTAATCCCACAAAAATCCGCAATGAATCTGTTTTAAAGACTTGCCGGCTTTGCGTGAGCATTGCTTGTGCTCGGTGCAGGAGCGAAAAAGATATATAATGTATAAGGTTAAGGCTGAAAGCTATTGTGCTTCTTTCTGCGGTGTGGTACACTATATTTATCTGCGGCTTTGGCCGCCGGTTTAACATTTTGAAAAGCAGGAAGGGACAATGGAACAGGTGAAAGTAGCGATAGACGCATCCAAACTGGTACATACGCTGTTGGACATCGGGGAGGAGATGCTGCTGTCGGGGGCGGAGGTTTTCCGTGTGGAGGACACGGTTTCCCACATCGGCAATGCATACGGTGCGCAGCGGGTGAATATTTTTGTCATCACGTCCTCCATCATTCTTACGCTGACCGATGCCGAGGGCAGGGACTGGACGCACACCAAGCGCATCGAAAAGCCGGCGGGCACGGACTTTGCACGGCTGGAAAAGTTGAACGAGCTGAGCCGTGAATGCTGTGCCGAGGGATTGACGCTGGACGAGCTGGAGCGCCGTTTGCAGGGCATCCGCACGGTACACCCGGGGTGGCGGAAGTATCTGCGTGTCTATTTCGGCAGTGCGCTGGTGGGATTTGCGCTGACAATTTTTTTTGGCGGCACGCTTCTGGATGGGCTGATGGGTGCAGCGGGGGGATTTTTCGTCTGTTTTTTACAGTCGCATTTGGAGCGGTTCTTTCCCAATCGGATTATTTTTAATCTGGTCAGCGGTTTTGCGGTGGGCGCCGTGATCTGCCTTGCGGCGCGGATTTTGCCGGCGCTGAACGAGGACAAGAGCATGATCGGCGACATCATGCTGCAGATTCCCGGCATTGCGACGACCATCTCCTTTCGGGACATGATCTCCGGAGAGACCATTTCCGGCGCACTGCGGCTGATTGAAAGTCTGCTGTGGGCAACGGCTTTGGCGTGCGGCTATATGCTGGCTATCTGGCTGGTGGGATAAGGGGGCGACGAAAATGACGGACATGATTATACAGCTGCTGGCTGCTTTTTTCGGCACGCTGGGCTTTGCGCTGATCTTTCAGGTACGCAGAAAACTTCTGTTTTGGACGGCGCTGGGCGGGATGCTCTCCTGGGCGGTGTATTTGGTGCTGGACTACATCCTGCACACGATCTTTCTGCCGTATATGTGCGCTGCCGTAGCCGCCGCCGTGTATGCGCAGATCATGGCACGGATTCAGAAAGTGCCGGCAACCATCTATCTCATCCTTGCGCTGATCCCCTCCATTCCCGGCGGCGCACTGTACTACACCATGAGCAATCTGGTCATGAAGAACTGGCCTCAGGCGGTCTCGGACGGCAAGCGGACATTGCAGTATGCCCTCGCCATCGCCATTGGCATCAGTATCGTGTGGGCGGTAACGCAGATCGTGGAGCGTGTGCGCAAGAGTCTGCACCGGAAACCCATCGGATAACCCCAAGATATTGTGTTCTCTTTGTGCAAATTGCACAGCAGACCGCAAGCGTTGATACACAAAGAAAAATCCAAAAAATTTTTAAAAAATATGCCGAAAACCCTTGCATTTCTTGTACAAACCTGCTATAATACACCAGTACGTTTCATGGAACGTGCGTCTTTTGATATGCGTTGATGCGGGAGGTGGCCGTCCACCGAGACGGGAAATTTCCGCGGAGTATGTCCGATTTCAAACCGGGCGATCGGCAAACCTGTCCCGGACTGCTTCCCTTGCAGTCCGTTGGATATAGGATTGTGTTCTTATGCTTTAAAACCCGGAAAATATTGCAAAATATTTCCGGTTTTTAAAATGGAAAGGGTGGAAACACCCGGAACTGTTGAAGCAAAAGAGCAAGCCCGCCAAAACAGAACCATCGGGTTCAAAAAACAGAAAGGCGTGTGACACAAATGGCAACTAAGGGAAAAATCAGAATCCGCCTCAAGGGTTACGACCACAACATCGTGGACAAGGCTGCGGAAAAGATCGTTGAGACCGCCAAGAGAACCGGCGCTCAGGTATCCGGCCCCGTACCGCTGCCCACCGAAAAGGAAGTCGTCACCATCCTTCGCGCAGTCCACAAGTACAAGGACTCCCGTGAACAGTTTGAGCAGCGGACGCACAAGAGACTGATCGACATCGTCCGTCCCTCCCAGAAGACCGTCGAGGCTCTCACGGGTCTGGAACTTCCGGCAGGCGTCGAGATCGAGATCAAGCTCTGATCCACAAGGATGGCGGCAGGGTTTACGGAGGCCGCAGACCGGGTCTCCCAATGGATGCCTGCACAGCCATGGTCAAGTTGACGCAGTTGTCAACCAATAACCTAAAGGAGGAAAAAGTATGCAAAAAGGTCTTATCGGTAAGAAAATCGGCATGACACAGCTTTTTGACGAAAAGGGTAACGTTGTCCCCGTCACGGTCGTCGAAGCAGGTCCGTGCCCCGTCGTGATGAAGAAAACCCTCGAAAACGACGGTTACGAAGCAGTTCAGATCGGCTTTGGTGACATCAAGGTACAGAAGCTGAACAAACCCATGAAAGGTCACTTTGACAAGGCAGGTACTGCCGGCAAGAAAACGCTCAAGGAGTTCAGACTGGACGACATCAACACCCTGAACGTGGGCGACATTCTCAAGGCGGATATCTTCGCAGCAGGCGATGTTGTCGATGTAGTCGGCACCAGCAAAGGTAAGGGTACAGCAGGCGCGATCAAGAGATGGAACTTCGCAAGACTGAAGGAATCCCACGGTACCGGTCCCGTTGCAAGACACGCAGGTTCTCTGGGTGCTTGTTCCGATCCTTCCCGTGTTTACAAGGGAAAGAAGCTCGCCGGTCATCTGGGTCATGAGCGCGTCACCGTCCAGAATCTGAACGTCGTGAAAGTTGACGCAGAAAACAATCTCATTGCTATTAAGGGCGCCATCCCCGGCCCCAAGGGCGGGATCGTTCTCATTAAAGACAGCGTAAAGAAGTAAGGAAGGAGTAAAGTATTATGCCTAACGTATCCGTATTTGATAAGACGGGCGCCAAGGTTTCCGAAGTCGCACTGGCGGACGAAATTTTCGGCATTGAGCCCAACGTATCGGCTATGCACCTGTGTGTTGTCAACTACTTGGCAAATCAGCGTCAGGGCACTCAGTCCACACTTACACGCGGTGAAGTCAGCGGGGGCGGCAAGAAGCCCTGGAAGCAGAAGGGTTCCGGTCGTGCAAGACAGGGTTCCACCAGATCACCGCAGTGGTATCACGGCGGTATCGCACACGGCCCCAAGCCCCGTGAATATGGTTTTTCCATCAACAAAAAGGTCAAGAGACTGGCTATGAAGTCCGCTCTTTCCGCCAAGGCCGCCGAGGATGAGATCATCGTGCTCGACACCTTCGCCCAGGAAGAGATCAAGACCAAGGAAATCGCAAAGGTTCTTGCGGCTCTGCCCACCGGCAAAAAGACGCTCATCGTTCTTCCCGAGAAGAATGACGTTCTCTACAAGAGCGCCAGAAACATCGCCGGCGTCAAGGTCGCTCTCGTGAACACGCTGAATGTTTACGACATCCTCAACAGCGACAAGATGCTTGTCCTGCAGGATGCCGTCAGCAAGATCGAGGAGGTATACGCATGAGTAAGGTAGCACAGGACATCATCCTCCGTCCCGTCATCACCGAGGAGAGCATGGCAGGCACCATGAACAAGAAGTACACCTTCGAGGTTGCCAAGGATGCCAACAAGATCGAGATTGCCAACGCAGTCAAGGAGCTTTTCAAGGTCGATGTCGCCAAGGTCAACACCATCAACGTCCGTGGTCAGATGCGCAGATACGGCAACAACTCCGGCTACACCAGAAGCTGGAAAAAGGCCATCGTCACCCTGACCGAAGATTCCAAGACCATCGAGTTCTTCGATGGCATGATGTAATCCCTCGAATCTATAATCAATCCGGCGGTAACGTATGGAGGCTGACATACTCCGCAAAGCCGCTATAAGGAGAGTGAAACAAATGTCAATCAAAGTCTACAAGCCGACAGGTAACGGCACGCGTAACATGTCGACCACAGACTTCTCGGGTCTGTCCAAGTGCGGTCCCGAAAAGAGCCTTCTTGCTCCCATGAACAAGAAGTCCGGCCGCAACAGCTATGGCCGCATCACCGTTCGCCACAGAGGCGGCGGCAACCGTACAAAGTATCGTATCATCGACTTCAAGAGAGATAAGTTCGATATGCCCGCAACGGTCAAGACGCTGGAATACGATCCCAACCGTTCCGCACACATCGCTCTTGTCCAGTATGAGGACGGCGAAAAGAGATACATCCTCGCTCCGGAAGGCCTGAAGGTCGGCGACGTGGTCGTCTCCGGCGCAGGCGCAGACATCAAGGCCGGCAACGCACTGCCCCTGATCAACATCCCTGTGGGTACCATCGTACACAACGTGGAGATGTATCCCGGTCGTGGCGGTCAGCTGGCAAGAGCCGCAGGCAATGCCGCACAGCTGATGGCGAAGGAAGGCGCATATGCCCTGCTCCGTCTGCCCTCGGGCGAGCTTCGCAACGTTCCCGCACAGTGCATGGCAACCGTTGGCCAGGTCGGCAACGGAGATCATGAAAACGTCAAGATCGGCAAGGCCGGCCGTAAACGTCACATGGGTTGGAGACCGACCGTCCGCGGTTCCGTCATGAACCCCTGCGATCACCCGCACGGCGGTGGTGAGGGCAAGTCCCCCATCGGTCGTCCCGGCCCCGTAACCCCGTGGGGCAAGCCCGCACTCGGTTACAAGACCCGTGCTAAGAAGAAAGCATCCAATAAGATGATCGTAAGACGTCGCAACGACAAGTAAGAAAGGAGCAGATTTTCATGGGCAGAAGCGTTAAAAAAGGACCTTTCGTGCAGCCCAAGCTGCTCGAAAGAGTCGAGAAGATGAATGAGACCGGCGACAAGCAGGTTCTCAAGACCTGGAGCCGCAGCTCCACGATCTTCCCGCAGTTTGTCGGCCACACCTTCGCCGTGCACGACGGACGCAAGCACGTCCCCGTGTACGTGACCGAGGACATGGTCGGCCATAAGCTGGGTGAATTCGCACCGACACGTACCTTCAAGGGTCATGCCGGTTCCAAGACTTCCAACTCAGGCAAATAAGGTCGAAAGGAGTGTGTAACCAATGCAAGAAGCAACCGCGAAAGTGACATATGTCCGCATCGCCCCCAGAAAGGTTCAGATCGTTCT
>JAQXLO010000236.1 GCA_029012165.1 Oscillospiraceae bacterium
GATCTGCTCTTCAGCGCCGTCAACGTGTCCCGCTTCGTGGACTGTGACGCCGAGGAGGCGCTCACCGCTTCCACGGACAAGTTTATTGCCCGCTTCCAAAAGCTGGAAGCCCTTGCCGCTGTGCGGGGACTGGATTTGGAAACGGCGTCCCTGTCCGAGATGGACAAGCTTTGGGACGAGATCAAGGCGAAATGATCTGCACCCTGTGCAGTCATCAAATAAACGGAAAATATTTTTTGGAGGAATTCTATTATGAACAAAGCAGAACTCATTCAGGCTGTTGCAGCCAAGGCTGAGATCGACAAAAAGACTGCCGACAAGGCTGTCAATGCCGTTCTCGATGTGATTACCGAAACCATGACCGCCGGCGACAAGGTTCAGCTGATCGGCTTCGGCTCCTTCGAGGTGCGTGAGAGAGCCGAAAAGCAGGCACGCAACCCCAGAACCGGCGAGGTCGTTACCGCTCCCGCCTGCAAGGTTCCCGCCTTCAAGGCAGGCTCTGCACTCAAGAGCGTCATCAACGGCAAATAAGTTTTGCTGCACAGGGGTATTCTTCGGAATGCCCCTTTCTTTTTGAGGTGAATTTATGCGACTGGACAAATATCTCAAGGTTTCCCGCCTCATCAAGCGTCGCACCGTCGCCAACGAGGTTTGCGACGCCAAGCACGTCACCGTCAACGGCAAGGTCGCCCGTGCCTCCTACGACGTGAAGGTCGGCGATGTGATCGAGATCCAAATGGGCGCCAATCTGCTGAAGGCCGAAGTGCTGAATGTATCGGAACACGCAACCAAGGAAAACGCCGTTCTGATGTACAAACTGCTGTAAAAAAAGGGCCTCACATGCGTGGGTTCTTTTTGTTCGTTCTGTTGCAAAACCGTATCCGATATGGTAGTAGAATCAAAAGGAGCTGACTGTATGGCACAGCTGAAAATGTATTGGCTTCCCGGTACGCAAATACAGGAATACCCCCTCCCGCAGGGCTACAGTATTTCCAATTACAAGGACGAATCCGACAAGCTTGCATGGGTCGAGTGCTGCAAAAAAGGGCTGGTGGACGACGATGCCACCGCCGAAGACTTTGATCGGCGGATCACCGTGGATGCGAATATCCACCCGCAGGAGGACGTTTTCTTCCTCGACTGCAACGCAGAGCATATCGGCACCGTCACCGCCTTTGTAAACCCCGAGACCAAACTGGGCGATATGCACATGGTGGGCATCCGTCCCGATTTTCGGGGCAAGGGGCTGAGCAAGTATCTCTGCCGGATCACCCTGAACCACCTCAAGGACAGGGACATCCGTGCCATTTACCTGACCACCGACGAGTGGCGTGTCGCCGCTGTCAAAAGTTATCTGCGTGCAGGATTCCTGCCCGTACAGTACGATGTCGGCATGGAGGAGCGCTGGGAAACGATGCTGGAGACGCTCGGCATCGACCATGTACAGATGCTCAACGAGGACGGCACACCGTTTCGTACGGTGTACCGCAAAAGCAAGGTATAAAAAGAGGGTAGCTTCTTGATCGGAAGTTACCCTTTATTTTTGGTTCATCACGATTTTGTGGGATTAAAGACTTGCGGATTCCAAAGACAGCGCCTTTGGTCGCCGACCGCAGCCAACGTAATCCTAAGGCAACCCCACAAATTTCCGTGGAGAGTGTTATTTTTGTTATACTTTGCACAGGAAATCCTGCAATACTGCCGCATCGTGATAGCCCTTTTCGTACAGTGCGTGCAGTTTATGCACGTCCTTGGTCAGAATCTGCACGCCGCATCGGTCGTCCGGCGCCAGCACAAGACACTTGCCCGCCTGCTGCAATTCCAGCGCCTTTTGCAGGGCACTTCTGTACCGCTCCGGTCGGCTGTGCAGTGTCCTGCTCAGCGCCGGGTGATGCACAGCCAGCGCCGCCGCCGTGGCGTGATCCGCAATGCCGGTGATCTCCTCGTCCACCGGGCGGCTCAGGATCACGATGCAGCGCTCACACCCCTCGGCCATTGCCTTTTCCAGCGGAATGGGGTCGGCAATGCCGCCGTCGTAGTAGACCGTTTCCCCGTCTGTGTAGGGCTTGCAGACAAACGGCAGTGCAGAGGACGCCTGAAAGATATGGTAGTCATCCCGCACCACGTCCTCTTTGGTAAAATAATGCGCTTCGCCGCTCTCCTTGGTGCCCACGACAAACAGCTTGCCGCGGTAGGCGTCGAAGCTTTCGTAGTCCAGCGGATCCTCTCCCGTGGAATCGGACAGCTCGCTGAACACATAGTCCAGATCAATATACGCTCCGCAGTGTCGAAAATTCTCCATGCTCATGTATTCCTTGCGGTTGGCATACTCCGTAAAGAAACGGTAGTTGCGTCCCTTCTGTTTGCCCAAAAAGGACGCCACGTTGGCACTGCCGGCGGAAACGCCGATACACAGGTCAAACGTGATATGTTCATCCAGACAGCGGTCAAAGATGCCGGCGCCGTAAATACTGCGCAGACCGCCGCCCGTATCAATTACCCCGATCATGACGATCCCCTTGTCTTTCGATTTTTCTGTAAACAGGCATTCGCCCTGTACAGTCAATCCAGTGTGATGTACGGGCGAATCTTTTCCAGCGTTACTTCTCCGATTCCCTGCACGTTCAGCAGTTCCGACTCCGCATAGAAGCGGCCGTTCTGTGTGCGGTAGGAGACGATATTTTCCGCCATCGTTTCCGTGATGTATTTCACACCCGCCAATTCTTCCGCCGTTGCCGCATTCACATTCACGGCATATCGGCTTTTTTCGGCGGCAGTATACTCTGTAAACGTCGGCGTACTCCCCTCAAGAAACAGAGAAGGCGTTTTTGCCGTTTGGTAGGCGATCACCGCCGCAACGACCAGCAGTCCCACGGCGAGCAAAACCTGCTGCGCACTGCGTTCACGCATAGTTCTGCATTTCGTCGTTCACACGCTCCTCGCAGGAACGCATGGCCAAGATGGTCTTTTCCATCAGCTCGGACAGCTCCCAGCCCAGACGCTCTGCGCCCTGCGCAATGACGTCCCGACTGCATCCGGCGGCAAACTTCTTGTCCTTGTACTTCTTTTTGAGACTGGAAACCTCCATGTCCGAAACACTCTTGGACGGACGCATCCGTGCCGCCGCACCGATCAGCCCCGTCAGTTCATCCGCCGCAAAGAGCACCTTTTCCATCTCATGCACCGGCTCCACGTCACAGCAGATTCCGTAGCCGTGACTGCAAACGGCATGGACAAAGTTTTCGGGTGCGGAAATTTCCGCCAGCAGTTCCGGCGCCTTGAGGCAGTGCTGGTCGGGGTACTGCTC
>JAQXLO010000237.1 GCA_029012165.1 Oscillospiraceae bacterium
AGACCCGAAAAGGTATGCTGCGCCACATCTATATCCGCCGTGGGGAACAGAGCGGACAGATTCTTGTGTGTGCCGTTTCCACAACGGCTAAATTGCCGCATACCGAAGCACTTTGCAAAATGCTGCTGGAACAGGTGGACGGCATACGCACCATCGTGCTGAACGTTAATCCGGACGACACCAATGTGATTCTCGGGGCAAAGTGTATGCCGCTGTATGGGGACGGCTATATGGAGGATACCCTTTGTGGGCTTCGCTTTCGCCTTTCCGCATTGTCCTTTTATCAGGTCAACGCAAGACAAGCGGAGAACCTGTACAGAAAGGCCGCCGATCTCGCACAGCCGGAGGGCAAAACCGTCCTCGATCTGTATTGCGGTGCGGGCACCATCGGGCTGACGATGGCGAACCGGGCGAAGCAGATCATCGGGGTGGAGATCGTCCCCGAAGCCATCGAGGATGCGAAGTACAATGCCGCAAAAAACAGCATTACCAATGCACGCTTTCTCTGTGCGGATGCCGCAGACGCCGCAAAACAGCTGCGGGAGGAGGGGATACACCCGGATGTGATTCTCGTGGATCCGCCCCGCAAGGGCTGTTCGCAGGCGCTGATCGAAACCATCTTCGACTTTTCCCCCGAACGGCTCGTCTACGTTTCCTGTGACAGCGCCACCCTCGCCAGAGATTGCGCCCTGCTGCAAAAGGGCGGCTATCAAATCGAAACCGCCACCCCCTTCGATATGTTCCCCCGCACCGGCCATGTGGAGACGGTCTGTTTGCTGACACAAAAGGATCGCCCGACAGACTGAAAACATTTTTGGAGGAATCAAATTATGGTGACCAAGCACATTGTGGTTTTGCCCTACGATGCGGCATGGGAACAAAATTTCACAGCTATAAAAAACGAAATTCAGCAAGCCCTCGGAGAATTGGCTTTGCGGATTGAACACGTGGGGAGCACATCCGTGAAAGGGCTTTCGGCGAAACCGATTATCGACATGGACGTGGTTATCCGCAATAATTCCGTGTTGGATACCGTGATCGCTGCGCAGCTGCTGCGCTCCGAATATGGGCGTGCGGCAATCGCAGCTTATGTGCAGGACTGGTTGGGAGAAGCGGATTCCTGAGTCCTCAAAAGCGACGGCTGTTCGCAAGGATCGCCGGCGCAGCAACTGCAAGCACAAAAATCCGGTTTTGGGCAGACATAGACAAAGGGGGATTTCAAATGTTTCGACAGCTGCAAGGATTGATCCCTGCATTAACGCCTATGCGGATGAGCGGTGAATACGTTGAACGATTCCGCCAATATGGACTTATGCGCTCGAAAGAATATTTATCCGCACTGGAAACAGATGCAAAAAATGGGGAGTACCCCTTGTTTAGTGAAGCCATTGAAAAAATTCTGCGGTATGGCGTCACGATCGAGCAAGAGGTGTTTCTAAATGAATGAGAAAAGGCTGAAAGCAGCAGATATGGTATGCAATTTTTTGGCATTTTGGAAAGCTTTTCAGGCAGTGTTGATTGCACTGGGAACAAATGAAAAGCTTTGCTGTCCATAATTTGCGGATGGGTTGCCTGAAGCGCACAGCGGAACGAATAATGGATATGAGGAGAAAGGAAAAAAATGATACTGAATGGTTTTGAGGCACTGGAAGGACTGTTTGAAAATGAGACGGATGGTTCGGCGGCAGCTGTAGATAAATCCAAATTCAGCAATTACTCCAAAACGATCGCCGTAACCATCGGATATCTTTTGGGGGTACGGGAAGAACATTTGAATCAGCTGATGGACGATGCTGTGGAATGGGTTTCGCTTTGGGAAAAGCTGCAGAAAAATGAAAACGCTTTGGCGATACGCACGTTCAATAATATTCGCAGCAATCTTATGCTGCAGTTTAAAAACGTCAGCCGAAATACCCGGGGGACATCCGAAAATTACAAGCCGCTCGACAAGATGGAATTTTTTGAGCAGGACTTCAAGGTGCTCAATCGTTTGGAAATTCGTCTATATGTTCCCGGGAACGACATCAATGAGTACCTGCGCCGGATCCAAACGGAAATTGATCGCAGAATCGAATCCGTCAGAGCATTGTTCCCTGCATGGGTTGAATTCAAGCATATTCGGTTTATGTTTGCTATGCCCAAAGATGTGGAAAATGAGAGCAAACAATTCCAGCAGAACCAAAACTTTTACCCCTATAAGCGATATTTCCACTGGATCTACCCCGAGGATATTGGAAATATCCTGCTCACGGATGAGCGCATTCTGACAGTCGCATACAGCAACGATGGAGCAACATTTATGGATCGTCAGCGTGTTGTGGACGCCAGCGATCATGTGAAGAACAGTATTGGTGAGTTTATCGCTCGGGGAGAAAAAGTACAGATTTTTGTGGACGGAGAAAACATCAACCCCTATACTTTTGCATCTGCGATGGAAAGCTTGGGCACGGATGAGATTTCCAAGATCGACAAGCTGGTTGTCTACTGCGATGCAGTGCATTCTCCCAGAGCATGGAAGATGCTTGGGTCGTTTCTCACAGACGTCCATGTGGAAATTATCAGCGTAGAACGTATTTCGGAGAAAAAGTCGCTGGTTGACCACAAAATCGTGGCAGGCGTTTCCAAAGCGTTCTATGCGCAACAGGTGGATTCGTTTATTCTCGCATCGAGCGATTCTGACTTTTGGTCGGTGATCGAGGATACGCAGGCCAATTTTCTTGTTATGGTGGAACGGGAAAGCTGCGGATATAGCTTCCGGGAAATCATGCGAAACAATAACGTCTTTTACTGCTATTTGGATTCGTTTCGCACTTCGCAGGAGGATAAGCTGTTTCACGCCGTGCTGCGCCACGAGTTGAACGAGGTCATCGAGAATACATTCCCAACAGTCAATGCGAAAAGTATTCTTGCTCAAGCGCTGTGGCAAAGCAGGCGAGAGGTTTCCGACGGGGTGTTTGAGGAGCTGTTCAGCACCTACATTCGGAATCTGCGCTTCAAAATCGAAAAAGACGGTACCCTTTCTGTAACGCTCCCCGAAGCATGATCTGCGCTTTGCGCTGCAATGGGGAACATCGACAAAAAATAGAAGCTTTTCCGAGACATTTTGTTCGGGAAAGCTTCTGTTTTCGTGTGGCTGTGCATGGAGTGGTTTTCTTGCTATTGGTTTACTGTGACGATCTCCACGCAGGCGGGCAGGGTGCTGTATTGCAGGGCGTTCCACCCATGCAGGGACTCAATTTGCAGCTTCGTCTTTTTCTCTGTCCAGACATTCTTCTTTTTGTCATACCGATTGTTGCCGGTACCCTCCAGAAAATGATCGCCGATTTCCGCAACGCTCCGGGGCAGTGTGAGGGAATGCAGGGTGCAGTATTGGAAGCAGCGGCTGCCGATGGTTTTCAGGTTTTTCGGCAGACGCACGGTCTCCCCGTCCCGGAAATTCATCCCGCAGAAGTTGTCGTCCCCGATATACGTCACGCTGTCCGGCAATGCGCAGTCCACACTGTCGGCGTAGCCCAAGCCGTTTGTGGCGTTGGGTGCAATGCGCTCCACACCCTCGGGAACCGTGAACACAAAATCTTCTGCCGTTTCGCCGTCCGTGTGAATCAGCGTTTGCGGAACCTGCACCAATGTTTTGCCGTCCTTGGTGTAGATGTATCCGTCTGCGCCGGTCTTCAGGACGGCGCTGTTCTCGCTGAAGGTTAGTATCGTGGT
>JAQXLO010000238.1 GCA_029012165.1 Oscillospiraceae bacterium
CGACCCCGCCATCGACATCGAGATGTGCAAGGAGATTTTCCGGGACAACCCCCTTGGGCAGAAATCCCAGCAGACCCCCATCGCCATCGTCCGCAAAGCATAATCAAAGGGATTTCCGCATATTGCGAAGACAAAAACAGAAGCTTTCCTCGAACAAAATGTTCCGGAAAGCTTCTGTTTTCTTGATGGAATATGCAAAAGGAAAAGGATTTCTGCTTTCGGAATGTTCAGGCAACACCGCAGCCCTCCATTGTGGGGTGTTGTCCTTACTGTGCGGAAAGCTTGCTTTGGCAGAGACTTTGCCATACGCAGTCGCCGCAGATTTCCCGCAGCTTCGCTGTGTCGAGCCGCAGTCCTGCGGACAGGGTGGGCAGGTCGTAGTCCTTGCCTGTCTCTATTTGCAGCAGTGAGCGCACCTGCCGGTCATACCGCTGTACCTTTTCCTGCGTTTCGCAAAGACCGTTTTGCAGGTGGGGACAGGCGGCGCAGATATCGTCTGCCCCATCCGTGATCACACAGCGTTCCGCTTTCAAGACCTGCGCCATGTTTTGTACAAAGGCTTCGCTGTAGCCCCTGCCCTCAAAAAAGCGCATACACAAAAGGTGATGCGCCCGCAGTTTTATCTCTGTCATACGCCGTAATATCCCCGCAGCTTTTCGATGTCCGCAGGCTTTAGTGCGCCGTCAAACACCAGCAGATCATCCATGTTGAAAAGCAGGCGAAACTCCTTGTCGTTGGTGTAGTGTCCGCCGTCGTTGCCCACGGTGAAGGGCAGGTTGTCCATGTCGCCGAGAAAGCGTGCCTCCACGGGAATGGTGCGCACGAAGCGGAAGTTGTAGTACACATGGATCTGCGCATTTTCCTGATCCACGCAGTACAGCGCATGGAGCCAGCCCTCGCTGACGAACTCGTGAAAGGGAGTGACAAACTGGACGTGTTCTCCCTGCGCATTCCCCAAAAGGATTTGCGTGTCCTGCGCCTGCAGGGCGATCTCGAACCCTTTTCGGTGGTGGGCATACGCTTTGGTGCCGCAGACGCTCACGTCCTCACAGATGGTGGGGTCGATTTTCAGCCAGACCCCGATGGAAAAGCTCTTTCTGCCGAAGCGGAATGCGGGGCAGACGCCGTAGCCGGTGGCGCCGAACTCCCCGTAAAAGCCCGACACACCGCCGCCGTAGTATTTGACGTGACCGATCTCCTCGAAGGAATATGTACCCGTGCCGTCCCGCAGATCACCGTCAAAAAACAGCGCCAGCCGCACCCGTCCGGGCAGGATGGCGTCCAGACCGTTTTCTGCGTGAAAATCGGGGGTCTCTCTCGTTTGGGGCAGGAACGCTTGGGGAACGGGTCGATGGTAGTCGCCCCGAAACCGGGGGAACAGACCCTTTGGCACCTGTGCGGAAAAGCCCTGCTTGTCGTAGGTGGGCACCTCCAGCCCCAAGGCATACAGCACGATCGCCGCAACGTCCTTGGTTTGGGCATAGGCGATCTCGCTCTTTTCGATTCCCTTGCCGCACGCCGCCAGATAGACGTACTTTTCCGTGTCGTTGTAGCCGCCGTGACTGTTGCGGTGACCGCCGTGGTCGGCCGTCACGACAAACAGCGTGTCCTCCCAAATCCCCGCTTTTTTGTACGCTTCCACAATGCGTCCGATGTAAGCGTCGCTCTTTTCGATTTGTTCGATATATTTTTCGCCGCCGAAGCCGAAGCTGTGCCCTGCACCGTCCACCTCGTCAAACTGGACAAAAAGAAAGGTGGGCTTTTTCTGTACCAGTGCTTCGATCTGCGTACAAAGTGCCTCGTCGGTTTCTGCCGTGCATTTTTGCACACCGATGTCCTGCTCGATCATGCCGGTGTTGATGGCGTCCCATGTACAGCAGGAAGCAAGCATCGCCTGCGGCATCGCCAAACGAATGCGGCGAAACACGGACGGGAGCGTTTCGTTTGTGTAGGGACAGCGGCTGACAATGCTGTTGGTCAGGCGGTGCACCATGGGATCCGCTCCCAAAAGCACGGCGCCCCAATTTTCGGCGCTGATGGTGGGGGACATGGAGCAGGCGGAAAAAGTCTGCGCTCCATCCCGAAACAGCCCGTCCATCACCGGCGTATGCGCCTTTTGATTGAAACGACCCATGCCGTCCACGCCGATGACGGCAACATGAGGGTAGACCGTCCTCATATGGAACGCTCCTTGTCGCAGATCATCTGCTCGTAGGGCAGAAATGAAAAGCCGTTTTTGCGGTACAGCGCCACGGCAGAGACGTTGTCCTGCTCCACTTCCAGACGGAATCGACCGGCTTCGGGATAGGTCTGCTTCAGAAAGCGGAAGAAGGTACTGCCCAGCCCCTTGCCCCGATGGGCGGCACGAATATAGATGTCCTCCACCCAAACGCACAGACCGCCGGCTTCCACCGCCCACATTTTCGAGACCACGGCGTAGCCCGTATCCTCTCCGTCGGCCGAGAGGATATAGCCGTCTAAGTATGGACCCTCCCGCACAATCTCCTCGAACACCGCATCAAAATAGGACGGCGGCAGGGGATGATCCACGGCGTCCGTGGCGTAAAATTCCAAAGAGAGGGTCTTGTAAATGTCGTGATCGGCGGGTGTCATTTTGCGTATCATTCGATATAGATCCTTTCTGTAGCCATACATTTTCCCGTCTTGTCGTCCACATCAAAAATACAGCCGTTGAGGATACATTCCTGCGTGTCCGGCACATCGAACCTTGCGGGCATTCCCGTGCGCATTCTGCCGATGATGATCTCGGGCTTGACGCCGAGCACAGACTGCTTGGGTCCCGTCATGCCCAGATCGGTGATGTAGCCCGTGCCGTTCGGCAGAACCTGATCGTCCGCCGTCTGCACATGGGTATGGGTGCCCGCCACGACGGAAACCTTGCCGTCGAGGAAGAATCCCATGGCACGCTTTTCCCCGGTGGATTCGGCGTGCAGATCCACGATGATCACCTTGTATTTGGACAGCTCCGGCAGCAGACGCTCCGCACAGAGAAAAACATTTTCCATGTTGTCGCTCAAGAAGGCGTTGCCGGAAAGGTTCAGCACCGCCGCCTGTGTGCGCCCCATGTCGATGACAGCGAAGCCTCTGCCGGGATTTTCGGCGCAGTAGTTGGCGGGACGGACGATGTCCGCACATTCATCGAGAAAGGGATAAATCTCCCGCCGGTTATAGATGTGGTTGCCGGTGGTGATGAAATCCACGCCGCTGTCAAAAAGATGCTGTGCCGAGCCGGGCAAAATGCCGTTGCCCACGGCGGAGTTTTCTCCGTTGGCGATGCACAGATCCACGCCCTTGAGCTTTTTCAGCGTTGGCAGACGGCGGCGGACAAATTCGCAGCCGGGTGCGCCGACCACATCTCCGATCATCAGTATGCGCATAAAGCATCCTCCGTTTTGTTATTTTGCGGGACAGGACGCCGC